>JAZSLO010000141.1:0-3566 GCA_045535415.1 Eubacteriales bacterium | reverse complement strand
GAACCTAGAAGGTCGCTTGTTTTTCCCGTTACATATCTTCCGTCGCAAAGGCGCATTGCAGAGGCAGGGCCGTTTGTTTCAATGGATTTTTCAATAGCATACTGTATAACAGGTCTTTCGTCCTGAGTAACACCTGCTTTATTCATCAAAAGTTCGAGCTTCATTACAACATCATCGGAAATTGTACCTTTTCTCTGGTCGCAAAGTGCCGTGTAATATCTTCTTACAATTTCCTGACGGGATGCCGCTTTTGTAACCTCATCGTCAATTATGCAGTTTCCTGCCATATTAACGCCCATATCCGTCGGAGATTTGTAAGGACACTCTCCGAGAATCTTTGTGAGCATTGCGTTTACAACCGGGAAAATTTCAACATCTCTGTTGTAGTTTACCGTCATTTCACCATACGCTTCAAGGTGGAACGGGTCTATCATATTAACATCATTAAGGTCTGCCGTTGCAGCCTCATATGCAAGGTTTACAGGGTGTGTCAAAGGAAGATTCCATATCGGGAAAGTTTCAAATTTCGCATACCCTGACATAAGTCCCATTTTATGCTCGTGGTAAAGCTGCGAAAGACATGTTGCCATCTTTCCGCTTCCGGGACCGGGGGCAGTTACTACAACAAGTTCTCTTGTTGTCTTTATATAATCGTTCTTTCCATATCCTTCATCACTTACAATCTTTGCAATATCAGACGGATAGCCTTCAATATAGTAGTGGTGGTAAACAGGAATGCCAAGACCTTTGAGTCTTGTTTCAAATGCCATTGCCGCCTTTTGACCTTCAAATTTTGTCATTACAACGCTTCCAACATAAAGTCCGATTGAACGGAAACAGTCAATAAGGCGGAGAACATCTATGTCATATGTGATTCCAAGGTCGCTTCGGAGTTTATTTTTTTCAATATCGTCGGCGTTTATGGTAATAACAATCTCAACTCTGTCTTTAAGCTGAAGCAGCATCTTAAGTTTACTGTCAGGCTCAAAACCGGGAAGAACACGCGATGCGTGGTAGTCGTCAAACAACTTTCCACCGAATTCAAGGTAGAGTTTGCCCCCGAATTTTGAAATTCTGTCTTTTATATGCTGTGACTGCAAGAGAAGATATTTTTGATTGTCGAATCCGAAGCTTTGCATAGATTTACCTCTCTGAAATTTTTTACCCGTATATTATACAATATTTCCGCCAACATTTCAAGAGTGCACAGACATTTTTTGACATAATTTTTCACATTTTTTCCCGTTTTATAGCAAAGTCGATAAACAGACCTCCGCCGACAACAAGAGAGAAAGACAAAAGTAAATAAATTATGCTATTTGACATTGATTGCACGAAAATATATCTTTGCGCTCCCGTATATGTATTTTTCAGTATGCTTATAAGCAAAAGAATACCTACAAAGCCTAATGTTTCAAGACCGATTTTCAAAAATATGTATGCCCGTCTTTCCATTTTTTTAAAGGCATTTTCAAGTTTTCTCATTATATTATTGTCCTTTCTTTGCAAAAAAATAAAAAAGTTGCAATTTTTTTCAATATATGTTATACTGATTTCATTAAAATGAAATCAGCTAAATTCGCCTTGCGGCGAGCTAAATGTGCTTTGCACGCTAAATTACTTTGTAGCTAAATTGACCTTTGGTCAGCGTACACAGCGAATTTAATTTAGCTGTTTTTTTAAAACAATTTAGCTATGGAGCGAAGCGGAATAATTTAGCTTTGCACATAGTGCAAAATTTAGCTAAAACAAGCGACAGAGTGGATGTGAATATGTGGCAGAAAGCATAATGCTTGACAAGGCAAAAGACTTTGCGGTTGATATAATAAATATGTGTAAAAGCATTAAAGAAACCAAGAGAGAAAGCGTTTTAACAAATCAACTAATGCGGTCAGGAACATCTATTGGTGCTAATATTCATGAATCAAAATATGCGCACGGAACAGCTGACTTTATATCAAAAATGAAAATTTCACTGAAAGAATGTTATGAGTCGGAATATTGGCTCGAACTTCTTAATAGAACCGGTTATATTGATGACGAGCAGTACAAAGCAACAATAAACAATTGCGGACAAATTCGCAGGATGTTAATTTCATCAATCAACACAGTGAAAGAGAACACACAAAAATGAAGAATAATGTAAGAAAATCATTTTTGATAATTTTAAATATTTTGTTGATAGCTCCTTTTATAATCCTTTATAGACGAGGCGCTTTTATTGCAATATCTATGGTGCCTGTCTGGTTTGTAATGTCTGTTATAAATACGATTTTTTCCAAGAGTGTGAAAGAAATTGTTGTGTATAATGGACTGTTGGCTCTAACTGCCTCAATTGGTATCTTGATATGCGGTTTGTTGTATTTTGAGTTTGTGTGTTGGGATACAGAGGGAGAACTTTTACTCTTGTATGAAATAGGATTTGAAATATTATACATAGCAATGTTGACTGATGTTGAATGTTTTATAAAAAAGTTGGTTTTAAAACGCAAGAAATAAAAAAATGTGTGATTTGTGATCTGATTAAATTAGATTTATATATTGACCCCAAAAAGAGAGGAAGTGCTTTTTATGAAATGTCCTGCATGTGCATATCCCGAAAGCAAGGTTCTTGATTCAAGACCTGCAAACGAAGGAACAAGCATCCGAAGACGCCGTGAATGTCTTGGCTGTCAGAAGAGATTTACCACATTTGAAACTGTTGAAACAATAACCTTTATGGTTGTAAAGAAAGACAAGACAAGACAGAGTTTTGACAGAATGAAAATCAAAAACGGCATTGTAAGGGCTTGTGAAAAGCGTCCTGTTTCAATGTCGCAGATTGAAAACGCGGTGTCCGAAATTGAGCAGACACTTATGTCCAGTATGAAAAACGAAGTTTCGTCTACAGAAATCGGCGAGCTTGTTATGAATAAATTAAAGGAACTTGACGAGGTAGCATATGTGCGTTTTGCCTCGGTTTACCGTCAGTTCAAGGATATAACAACATTCAGGGATGAACTCAACAAGCTTCTTGATGACGGAGAAAACTGAAAATAAAATAACAAAAAATAAGGAACGGCATTTTTTCAAATGTCGTTCCTTTGTTGTTATATTCTTAAATTTTAAAATCAGGTATCTTTAAGTTTTATACCATACTTGCATACGCTTCTCGGGTCAATAAATTTTCCGCCGATGTTAACTGCAAATGTAACCTGAGTTTTGACATTTCCAGCCGTATCACTTGCAAAGCCTGTGCTTCCTGCTTTTCCGACTACTGTTTCTTTTGTAACGGAATCGCCTGTTTTTACACTTATTTCGCTAAGATTTCCGTAAATTGAAAGAACTCCGTATCCGTGGTCAATAATAACTGTGTTGCCTGTGAGCGTGAGTGCATCTGCAAAAACAACCTCGCCCTTGTTTGATGCCTTAACACTCTGACCATCTGTTGCATTAAGTGCCATACCGAAGCTTGTGTATGCCTTTGTGTAAAGGCTCTTTATATCAAGTTTTGTTCCGTAGTCAAATCCGCCGGCGATAAGTTTTGAGGAATTTGTGGGATATACGAATTTTCCTTCCCACATCTG
>JAZSLO010000069.1:0-31233 GCA_045535415.1 Eubacteriales bacterium | reverse complement strand
TTCAAGGCAGATAATCCCGAAAGTGTCATTTTGGCACTCAAAGAGTAATAAACGGGACTGCGAGGCACTTAATTTAGTGCGATTTATATTGATTTTGCATTTATTTGGTTATATAATATTCTTGTAATTAAAAATAAGATTTCTGTTTGAAAGGAAATATGAGTAAAATGGAAAAGTCAAAGAAAAAAGAAAAAGTAACAGGGATAAGTGAAGACAAGAAAAAGGCTCTTGAAACAACTCTTTCCCAGATTGAAAAAAGCTACGGAAAAGGCGCTATTATGAAGCTTGGCGACAACGCTTCAATGAATGTAAGTGCCGTTTCAACAGGCTCTCTCTCACTTGACCTTGCACTTGGCATCGGTGGTGTTCCGAGAGGAAGAATTATTGAAATTTACGGACCTGAATCTTCGGGTAAAACAACAGTTGCACTTCACATAATTGCGGAAGTTCAAAAGCTTGGCGGCGAGGCGGCATTTATCGACGCGGAACACGCACTTGACCCTGTTTATGCCAAGGCTCTTGGAGTTGACATTGATTCACTTTTAGTGTCCCAGCCCGACTACGGTGAACAGGCTCTTGAAATTACAGAAGCGCTCGTTCGCTCGGGCGCAGTTGAAATTGTTGTTGTCGACTCTGTTGCAGCGCTTGTTCCAAAGGCTGAAATTGATGGCGATATGGGAGACGCGCATGTTGGTCTTCAGGCAAGACTTATGTCGCAGGCTTTGAGAAAACTTTCGGGTGCTATTGCAAAATCAAACTGTATTGTTATCTTTATAAATCAGCTTCGACTTAAAGTTGGCGTTATGTACGGAAATCCCGAAACAACATCGGGCGGTAATGCTCTTAAATACTATTCATCTGTCCGCCTTGATGTAAGACGCGTTGAAACTATAAAGGATGGTTCTGAAAGTCTCGGAAACCACACAAGATGCAAGGTTGTTAAAAACAAGGTAGCGCCTCCATTCAAGACTGCGGAATTTGACATCATTTACGGAAAAGGTATTTCAAAGCAAAGCGAAATTATCGACATTGCGGTAAATCTTGACATTATACAGAAGAGCGGTTCTTGGTTCTACTACGGTGAGGAAAGAATCGGTCAGGGCAAGGACAGAGTCAGAGAACTTCTCACTCAGAACAAGGCGCTTTCCGATGAAATTGAAGCAAAAATCCGTGATATTCTTCAGAACGGAAAAGTCGAGGTCGATGAAGAAAACGCTCCCGAGATTACAGAATCGGGAATTCTCATAACAGAGGATTTTGAATGATTATAACAGATGTTTTTCAGTCTGACAAAGGAAACGAAGTCACCTTAAAGACGGATTTGGGCGAAAAGTACATAATAACCCTTTCAGATGCAAAAGAACTTGGTCTTTTCGGTCTTTCGGATGACGAATTTCCAATGGAGTTTGATGACGAGGAATACATTTTACTTCTTTGTGAAAAACTAAAGGCGATTAAATACTGTCTTTACCTTTTATCCTTTTCGGACAAAAGCAAAATGCAGCTTTTCTTAAAACTTCGGGAAAAGCAGTATTCTGCCGCAGCCATTGACCTTGCGCTTGAAGTGCTTCAGAACAATGGCGTTCTTGACGACAAAGAAGTTTGCATCAAAAAGGCACAGTATTTGGCAGCCACAAAGTTTTTCGGTCCGCACAGAATAAAGGCTTATCTTTTATCAAAAGGATATTCCTCCGAAAGTGCAAACTTTGCGGCTTTTGAGAGCGATATTGACTATGAAAAAAGTCTTGTGAGTCTTATTGAAAAACTGCACGGCTCATCAAAACCCGTCTTTGAAGATGATGCAGAATTTTCAAAATTCAAAGCAAAACTTGTTCGGTACGGATATGATTTATATCTTATAAACAAATATCTCTAAGAGACTTTGACACCAGGGAAGAAAGGAGATTTTTAAAATGGTTTACATATGGCTTTTGGTTATTGCGGCAAGTGTCATTTCGGAAATGTCAACAAGCGCACTTATTGCAATTTGGTTTGCACCGTCAGCTCTTGTATGTGCAATACTTGCGGCGCTTAATGTACCGATTTACATTCAGGTACTCACATTTGTTGTATTATCAAGCGTATTTATGCTTTTGTTTTACAAAAAACTCAAGGACAACATTCTAAAAAAATCCGAAAAGACAAATCTTGATGCAATTATCGGAAAGAACGCTGTTGTCGAAGAAGAGTTTTCAAATCTCAAAGTCGGCAGAGTCAAGGTCGGCGGAATAAGCTGGTCGGCGGTCAGCGAAAGCGATGAAGCTTTTGAAAAAGGCGACATTGTTACAGTTAAAGAAATATCCGGCGTGAAACTTATTTGCACAAAGCAAATATGCGCCGATACAAAAACCTATACATTTACAAACTAAGTGCATTACTGAAAGGAGATTAATTATGCCATTTGTAATTTTTCTAATTGTACTCTTATTCGTAATTATTCTTTCCAACATTAAAATTGTACCTCAGGCAAGAGCGGCAGTTGTTGAAAGACTTGGCGCATACAAGGCGACCTGGAAGACAGGTGTTCATATTACAGTTCCCTTTATTGACAGAATTGCAAAGAACATTTCTTTAAAGGAACAGGTTGTGGACTTTCCTCCCCAGCCCGTTATCACAAGTGATAATGTTCATATGCAGATAGACACTGTTATATACTTCCAGATTGCAGACCCCAAGCTTTACACCTACGGCGTTGAAAATCCTATGGTTGCAATAGAAAATCTTACTGCAACAACACTCCGTAACATTATCGGTGACCTTGAACTTGACGGCACTCTCACATCCCGCGACCTTATCAACACAAAGATGCGTGCAATTCTCGACGAGGCAACAGACCCGTGGGGTATCAAAATCAACAGAGTTGAACTTAAAAACATTATGCCTCCCAAAGACATTCAGGACGCAATGGAAAAGCAGATGAGAGCCGAAAGAGAAAGAAGAGAAAAGATTCTTCAGGCTGAAGGTGAAAAGAAGAGTGCAATTCTTATCGCCGAAGGTAAAAAGGAATCCACAATTCTCGAGGCTGAGGCTGAAAAACAGGCGGCAATCCTCAAGGCTGAGGCTATTAAGGCTGCAAAAATCTGCGAGGCCGAGGGTGAGGCTGAGGCTATCCTTAAAGTGCAGACTGCAGTTGCCGAAGGTTTAAAACTTATAAATGACGCAAAACCCTCTGACAAGGCTATAACCTTAAAGGGATTTGAGGCACTCGAAAAAGTTGCAGACGGAAATGCAACAAAACTTATAATCCCTGCTGACCTTTCAAGCGTTGCTTCACTTGCAGCTACTGTAAAAGAGGCTGTTACAGATAAAAAATCTGACAAAAAGTAAGAATTTTGTTACTTTTCTGGTTAACAAATTGCGAATTTTTTAAAATACTATTGTAATTTTGATTTGTTTATGTTATAATCAATGCGTTATGTATTTAAGTACATTTAAGTGTTTTATAACATTGGAGGAATATTAAAATGGATTTGGCTACTAAGTTTATAGGAATTGCTCTTATTGTAATGGCGGTATTTCTTGTTATTGCCGTTCTCATGCAGAGCTCAAAGAATCACAGAATGTCAGGTACAATCGCCGGCGGTGCTGAAACTTTCTTCGGAAAGACCAAAGGCAAGACAATGGATGCTCTCTTTTCAAAGCTTACAACAATCGTAACAATTATCTTTGTTATCCTTGTTGTTGTTCTTTTTGTTATTCAGCCCGAATATGACCCCTCAACACTTGTTCCCGAAACAAATGTAGAAGATGTTGTTGAAGACGGTGCAGAAAATAATGATGACGCTGCAGTTGAAAATACTGACAACGCTCAGGAAAACAACACTGAAAATGCAGATGTTACAGACAATGCCGTTGAGCCTGAAGTTAACACAGATGCTCAAGACGAAAATCAGGAAACACCTGAAGCGGCTGAATAATCTACAAAACTTTAAAAGTCGGACGCAAGGTGATACACCTTGCGTCTATTTTTATGTATGGGATGTATTATGAAGAAAATTTTTAATTTTATAAAAAAAGCGCTTGGCTCATTCAACAATCTTATAAATTCAAAAAAAGGCTCTTTTATTCTTATTTTAGCCTTTTCTTTAATACTTAATATTTGTCTTGAAGCAGCCCTCAGAAAAAGCTTTATTCAGGGAATTCGTCTTATTTTCACCTCTCCCCTGAACTTCGCTTTCAACACACTTATTATACTTGCGCTTTATTCGACAATGTATCTTTTCAAAAGACGGGCGTTTTTCTTCTCGCTTTATACAGTTTTCTGGTGTGTTATTGCAATAGTCAGCAGATGTCTTATGGCATACAGAACAACTCCGTTTAATGCCTCGGACTTTAGAATTTTAAAATCTGCTATTACTATGATTCCGGCATATCTTGAAACATGGCATTTATTTGTTGTGCCGCCGGCAGTGATTCTTGTGATAACGGCGCTTGTATTCATTTTTATAAAATGCAAAAAAGCACAGACTTCTCTTAAAAGTTCGGCTATAATTGCAGCTATTGTTTGCCTTTTTACAAGTATTTCAACGATTCTTTATCTTGAAGTTCAGTTTGACACTTCACATTTTTCAAATCTTCCGACAGCATATAAAAAACACGGTTTTAATATTTGTTTTTTATGTTCAATCTTTGACAACGGAATTTCAAGGCCAAAAGAGTATTCCAAAAATGTTGTTGAAGAAATGGTTGACAAGATTGAAGAAACCATTAAAAATACCGAGCAGACAAAACCAAATGCAAGCATTGAAAAACCAAACATAATCTTTGTTCAGCTTGAATCTTTTTACGATGTAAACCAAATTGAGGGGTATGAATTTAATCAGAATCCCATCCCCGTATTTTCAAATCTTAAGGCAAATCTGCCTCACGGTCTTTTGACAGTTCCCTCGATTGGTGCCGGAACTGCAAACACTGAATTTGAAGTACTCACGGGAATGGAAGTATCATTCTTTGGTATTGCCGAATACCCATATCTTTCAATTCTTCAAAACAAAACCTGCGAATCAATGGCTTATAATGTAAAGCCTCTCGGTTATTCTACACACGCAATTCACAATCACAAAGGTACATTCTACGACAGGCACAAGGTATTCCCGAATCTCGGATTTGACACCTTCACAAGCCTTGAAAATATGACAGACATTCAGAAAAACAGAAAAGGCAGTTGGGCCAGGGACTCAATGCTTACAAATGAAATTTTAAGAGCGTTGAATTCAACTTCTGAAAGTCAGGACCTTGTTTATACGATTTCTGTTCAGCCTCACGGCAGATACCCAGGTTCGTGGGAAGCATACGAAAAAATCTATGACGATGCAGAGCCTAAAATCAAACTATCGGGAAATGATGATAATCCCGAAAACCCCGGTATTGAATACTATCTAAATGAACTCTACGAGTGCGATTTATTCATAGGTTCACTTATATCCGAACTTTCAATTTTGGGCGAGCCAAGTGTTCTTGTTTTATACGGCGACCATTTACCTGCATTTACTGTTCAGAACTGGAATGTCAAAACCGGTGACTATTATACAACAGACTATGTTATATGGAACAACTGCGGCATTGATTTTTCTGATGCGCCCGACCTTTCATCCTTCCAACTTTCAGCGTATGTGTTCTCAAAACTTGGCATTACCGAGGGCAGTATGAACAAGCTCAATCAAGCATTTATCGGAAAAGACATTGATTATTCAAAGGCAAGAGAACTACTTGAATACGACCTTCTCTATGGTGATCAGGCTGCTCTTCACGAAAAACACTTCTATGAACCCTCAGTCATAAAATATGGTCTTGCTGAGATCAAAATAGACTCTGTTTCCTCAATTAACGGCTCAACATACATCAAAGGTCAGAACTTCAACGAATACAGCACCATTACAATTGGCGGAAAAATTTATGACACTCAGTTTATTGACAAAAACACGCTTGTTCTTGAAGACACACCAGATGTGCAAAGCGAAATAAGTGTAGTTCAGCTTGCTCAAAATCACACAATTCTTGGTGGCGCTCAAAACAGCATTATCTTTGACGAATCGATGATTCTTGAAGACATTATTTCTTCCACATCCGCACGCGATGAAGAAATTCAAACTGAAATTCAAACTGAAATTCAAACTGAAACTCAAACTTAAATTTAAAATTAAACAAAAAAGTCACTTGCCAAAAGCAAGTCACTTTTTATTTTTTAAATTCAATTAGAACTCAAATCTTGAAAATGTTGTGTTTGTCTTCTTGTTGCCGAAGATTGCATTGATATCGTCATCAATTTCGCCTGCAGGAGCATCCTGTGCTTCTTCGCCTTCAGCAGCCACCTTTTCATCTTCAAATACAGGCTTTGTTACATTAACTTCGCCCACCTTTGCCGCAGCAGAAAAACCTGTTGCAACAACTGTTACCTTCATCTCATCTTCAAGTGCGGGATCAAAAGCAGCACCCCAGATAATGTTTGCTTCGGGATTTGCTTCCTTGCTGATGAGGTTTGCAGCAAATTCAACTTCTTCAAGTCCAATGTCGGGTGAAGATGTGATATTGATGATAATTCCTCTTGCACCTGTGATGCTTGTTTCGAGAAGAGGACTGGAAATTGCAGCCTTAGCCGCGATTTCTGCCTTGTCCTTGCCCTGACCAACGCCAACACCCATATGTGCAAGACCCGCGTCTTTCATTGTTGTGCATACGTCATTAAAGTCAAGGTTAATGAATGAAGATACATTTATAAGTTCTGTGATACTCTGTACGCCCTGACGGAGAACATCGTCTGCAATCTGGAATGCATTTGCAAGAGTAATTCTTGTTTCAGATACAAACTTTAATCTTTCGTTAGGAATCATAATGATAGAGTCGACGCACTTTCTGAGGTTGTCAATACCAGCCTCTGCAAGTGTCATCTTCTTCTTTCCTTCAAAAGCAAAAGGCTTTGTTACAACACCGATTGTAAGGATACCCATATCCTTTGCAACCTTTGCAATTGCGGGAGCAGCACCTGTTCCTGTTCCTCCGCCCATACCTGCTGTGATGAATACCATATCTGTATCGGCAAGTGCTGCCTTGATATCGTCAATGTTTTCTTCAGCAGCTCTGAGACCTACTTCAGGGTTTGCGCCTGCGCCTCTGCCCTTTGTTACCTTTTCGCCTATAAGTATTTTTGTGGGTGCTGCACAACGGAGCAGTGCCTGCTTATCTGTATTTACCGCTATAAAGTCAACGCCCTTAACATCGCTTTCAACCATTCTGTTTACAGCATTATTTCCGCCGCCGCCAACACCAATTACTTTAATAACGGCTCCGGAATCAAATCCTGCATCATAATCAAACGTCATTTTCTTTTTCCTCCTTATTTGAATTGAGTCCAACATCTATAATAATATATTTTTTTCAAGATTTCAATATCATTTTTGCTAAAGAATCATATATTAACAGATTATTTACAAATATTGTGCATAATTTTACATCACGTGAAATTTTTTACAATACCCTCTTTGACATTTTCATCCGACACATCAATTATACCGCTTGAGCCTTCGTGAAGTTTTGATTCAATGCCCTTCATAAAGTCAATTTTCTTTGAAAGATTCTTTGCGTCGCCAAGTTGAACCACAAACGAAGACTTATATTTGAAAGTAATATCAAATTTATCGCTTACATCTATCTCATCAACATATCCTATAATATTCGCATCTGTAAGGCACTTGTATATCTCAAGCACAATTTTTTCGCTATTATCATTTGTTTCAAGATACTCTCCTGCAACGCATTTTTTTACATCAGACAGAATAACCGACACAAGTGAATGGCTCTCAATATACGAAAAGTCCTTGGTTTCTGACAGCACTCTCATACTTTGCGACAACACAAAGTTTCTGTTATCAAGAGTTACATACATCGAAGGAACTGCCGCAGTTGCCTTTACAACAATTGTATCAGGCCATTTACGGCTTATTTTAAATGTATCTATATGCGGAAGGTTATAAAGTGCATTCTCGTTTATTTTATCATTTTGGAGTTCATACAGGTTCATACCCTTTTCAAAGCCAAGTCCCTTTAAAACCTCATCGGGAGTATACGGAATATCTCCTTCTATTTTGCACTTTTCAATTATAAAATATTTCTCATAGCAAACATAAACACCAACAATAAAAATGCACAAAAGCAAAAGAACACTTATAAAAGTGTTTCTTGCTTTATTTACTTTTTTATTTCTTCTCACACTTTCAAAATTATCTTTTAAAGTGCTACGGGGTTTATTGTTCATACATCCACATCCGCTTTATTTGTTAATTGCAACCTTTACAAGTTCATAAATTCTGTCTAAAGAATCCACTATTGCACATTTTCTTATATTATTTTCAACATCCTGTCTGAATTCGTCGTCATCCATCAGTTTTGACACATTTTGAATAAGTATTTCTTTATTTAAATCTTTTTCCTCAATCATAAGTGCCGCATTTTTATCTAGCAGCACTTTTGCGTTTTTATACTGATGATTATTTGTAACATATGGTGACGGAATTATAACCGACGCCTTTGCAAGTGCCGCGTTTTCCGACAAAGTCATAGCACCTGCTCTGCAAATAAGAACATCGCTTGCGCTCAAAACTTCGTGCATATTATATATGTACTTTCGAACGATGACATTTCCTTTTTTAAGCTCATCCTCGCCCGTCACTTCAAAGCCAAGGTCTTTAAAAGCGGCGCTCTGCACTTCCCAGCCCGCTTTTCCCGTTGCGTGAATATGCATTACATTATTCGGGAGTGAATAGTCCTTTATCAGTTCAAATACAGCCTCATTTAAAGGTCTTGCACCAAGGCTTCCGCCACACGACAAAAGAACTTTTTCATTCTTTGAAATCCCGAGTTTTTCTCTTGATATATCCTTTTTAGCCTCAAGCATTTTATCAGAAACGGGGTTTCCCACAAGACGAAGTTTATCTTTTGCGCCATCAAGATATTTTGCGCTTTCCTCAAAGCTTATCATTACCGTATCAACATACTTTGAAAGCATTCTTGTTGTGACACCGGGGAATGCGTTCTGCTCGTGAATAAGTGTTGGTATTCCCATCTTTGATGCCGCTTTAAGTACCGGCCAGCTTACATATCCACCCGTACCGATTACAACATCAGGCTTAAAACTTTTAATTATTTTCTTTGCCGCGACAACGCTTGTTACCGCCTTTATGGCAGCGTCAAAATTTTCGAGAGTAAGTTTTCTTTTAAAGCCTCTTACCTTTATAAAATGTATCTTATATCCTGCTTTGGGCACAAGAGAGCTTTCAAGTCCTTTTTGTGTACCTACATATTCAATAATGCTATCAGGATTTTCTTTTTTTATTTTATCGGCAATCGCGAGTGCGGGATTTATATGTCCTCCCGTTCCGCCGCCGCTGACAAGAACTCTCATACAAAACTGCCTTTCATAGTTTTAAGTTTTTTCTACCGCCGATACCCGTGATACCGACAGCACAACACCCATTTCCGCCATTAGAATAAGGAGTGATGTTCCTCCGTAGCTGAAGAACGGAAGCGAAATACCGGTGCTTGGAAGTGAGTTTGTCACAACCGCAATATTGAGTATAACCTGGAGTCCCACATGCATGATAATTCCAAGCACCAGCATAGATGAAAATCTGTCGGGAGCGCGAAGTCCGATAACTATGCCTCTATATATAAAGAAAGCAAATACGCAAATTACAAAAAGTGCTCCTATAAAGCCCATT
This sequence comes from Eubacteriales bacterium, assembly GCA_045535415.1. Classification (GTDB taxonomy): domain Bacteria; phylum Bacillota; class Clostridia; order Oscillospirales; family CAG-382; genus UMGS1387. The sequence continues at coordinate 21,520 of JAZSLO010000069.1, read as the reverse complement.
TCTTCGCAGAAAATTGAAAAAATATAGTCATTCTGGGGTTCGGGAAGATAAAGATGCTTTTGTCTTGAGTTTCCAAAACCAACACCCCAGAAACCGCCTGAACCTATCGCATAAAGCGACTGAACAGGCTGCCATCCACCCTCCTGAATATAATCAAAGGGGTTTGCCCATACTTTAAGTCTTGCAGAGGAATGTCCCATTGTAAGTGCGAGAACACCAATTGCCGCAAGTGCAGCACCGCCGCCTGCAAGTATATAATAAAGATGTGTTCCGCCAATAAACATCATTGCAAATACAATACCTGCAACAATTACAAGTCCCGAAATATGCGGTTGAAGTCCAAGTAAAACTGCACACACGCAAAGAAGTACAATATAAGGCAGAACTCCGTAGTAAAATCCCGGAAGGTTCTTCTTTATATTTATAGGAAGTGCAACTGTCACACCGCATCCTAAAAATACAAGTGCAAAAATAACTCCAAGTGCACGATTTTCAAGAAGAACTACTGCTGCCGCACCGCACAAAATCAAAAAGATTGCCGCCGCAAAGCGTTTCCACACAAACCGAAAATCGTCTTTCATTTTGATTTTTTCGGCATATTTATCAGCATAATCTGCAAAAAACAAAACTATTGCAAATTTCATAATTTCAGACGGCTGTATTGTTATAGGTCCTATCTGCAGCCATCTTACAGCACCTTTTGCACCGCTTCCGGCTACAAGTACCGCCACAAGAAGCAAAAGTCCGACGCCAAGCACTACTTTTGAAAATCTTCTTATAACATGATAACTCAAAAGTTTTGCAACGACAGTCATTACAAAAAGTCCAAGTCCTGCCCAGACAAGCTGTTGTTTTGCAAATTTATAACTGTCATTGTAATACTCTCTTGCATAAGGGTAGCTTGCGCTGAAAACCATAACTGTTCCGATACAAAGAAGAAGTATAACTGTTATGAGAAACGGTCTGTCAACGCCCGAAATTTTCTGGAATATGACTTTTCTCTTTGGGGACGCTTTTCTGCGTTGTCTTATGTTTTGCGGTGTATTCGTGTTTTTATCCAAGACTTCCGTTCCTCCTTTTAAATTTTTAAAATTGACTCATTAAAGTGCGTTAATAAACGCAAAGCAGCCTGCAAATGCGAAAACTGCAGTTACAAGTGAAAATACAAATACTATTTTAACTTCATTCCAGCCACACATTTCAAAATGGTGGTGGATAGGTGTCATTTTAAACACTCTTTTTCCTGTGAGTTTATATGATGTTACCTGAATCATAACAGAAACCGATTCAACATAGTACATAATTCCAAAGAACAAAAGTATAAACGGAACATCAAGCATTATTGCAAGTGCACAAACAGCTCCGCCTATGTAAAGTGAACCAGTATCTCCCATAAACACCTTTGCGGGATGGAAGTTATACACAAGAAAACCTATCATTCCGCCAAGTAAACACGCACTTAAAACTACAACCGCGTCATTTTCGCTCTTTATTCCGAGTACTGCAAAGCAAATAGCACAAACGGCTGTTATACTCGAGCAAAGACCATCAATTCCGTCAGTAAGGTTTGTACTGTTAACTGTAAATACAATTGCAACAAGCATTACTGCATAATAAAATCCGCCAAGGTCAAAACTTAAAGTCGTAAACGGAAGTGCAATTTGTGTCGAAATCTGTCCTGCAAGATGCAGTGACAAAAGGTAAGCCGCTGCCGTTAAAAACTGAAAAACAAGTTTTTGTTTTGCACTAAGTCCTTTATTTTGCTTTTTGACAAACTTTGTGTAATCGTCTGCAAGTCCTATAAGTCCGTTCAAAAGAACAAAAACATAATGAATCAAAAATACATAATCGGCATTAACAATGCAAAATCCCAACACAAAAGGAAGTGTGGCAAGAATAAAGAATATCCCTCCCATTGTGGGTGTTCCGTCCTTTGACTTATGCCATCTTGGACCGATATCAAGTATTTTCTGTCCCATTTTTATGCTTTTCAAAACGGGAATAAGCACTCTTGCAAGTACCACTGTTATCAAAAATGTGCCAAGAGTTACGAGTGCAAACATTATGTTCATTTAATATTCTCCTGAATTTTAGTCTGTATTATCCGTATGTATAAATTCAACCGATACCGAAGTTCCTGGCGTCACCGACTGCCCTGCTTCCGGCGTTTGTCTTTGTGCCACAGTTCCGCCTATATCCTCACGGTATGCTCCGTCAAACTTAATATTAAGTCCTGCATTTACTAAGATTTTAAGTGCATTTGCAGGTGTGTGTCCCACAACATCAGGAACTGTTACATTTGTAACTTCAGACTCGCCGTCTGTATAAAGAACAACGACTCCGCCCTCTGTAACTTTAGTAAGATACTTTGGAAGCTGATTTGTTACAACATCGCCAGAACCTATAACCTTTGCACTAAGTCCCGAATTCTTTAAAGAGTTCTTTGCACTCACAACCGAGAGTCCTGTGAAATCAGACACGGTTACCTGCTTTGCGGCAGTATCATCGTGCTTTGATGTTGTTTCAACATTGAGATACGGAAGAACTTCGGACAGCACCGATGAAACTACGGGGGCTGCGATTGTTCCGCCATAGTATTCGCCGACAGGCTCATCTATTGCTATAAGTATTGCAATTTCAGGATCATCTGTGGGTGCAAATGCAACGCACGAGCCGATATACAGATTACCTTCCATATCTCGCTTCTGGCTTGTTCCTGTTTTTGCACCTATATTATATCCCTTAACATATGCGTTCTTTGTCGAACCTATTGTAATTCCGTTTTCAAGATACTTCATTATTGTAGCACTTGTTTCGGGTGTACAAACCTGTCTTACAACTTCAGGGCTGAATTCCTTTACTGTATTTCCCTCATCATCGACAAGTGCCTTTACAACATGCGGTTTTATAAGTTTTCCGCCGTTTGCAACAGCTGAAACTGCACTTATAAGCTGCAAAGGTGTAATTTTAAAGGTCTGACCGAAAGAGTATACCGAAAGTTCTGTTTCATTAAACTCATCAATATTTGTGTGATACAAACTCGAAACTTCGCCTGCAAGGTCAATTCCGGTCTTCTGAGTAAAGCCAAAGGCTTCAAAATACTCATAGAATTTATTCTTTCCGAGCGACTGCGCTATTTCCATAAACACGGGGTTGCAGGAATTCTGAAGTCCCTGCTCGAAGTTTTCAACTCCGTGTCCCGACTTTTTGTGACAGCCGACTGTATATCCGCCGACTCTCTTTGAGCCTGTGCAGTTAAACAAATGACCGCTTTGCACCTCGGGAATATTTTCTTCAAGCGCCATAGCGCTTGTTATAAGCTTGAAGGTTGAACCCGGCTCATATATTTCTGTTATGGCCTTATTCTTCCAGAGAGCCTCAATAAGTTCTTTATAATATGCGTTTTCCGCTTCTTCTGTGGGAAGTGCTGTATTTCCGTTTTCATCGGTATAGGGTTTTGACGAAAACTCATCAAGAAGCTTTTGCGACGCTTCATCAAGAGTATACGGGTCATTAAGATCGTAGTCGGGTTTTGTTGACATTGCAAGAATTTCGCCCGTCTTTACATCAACAATAAGTCCGAAAACTCGATTTCTTGCATTTGTATCTTTAAGAGCAATTTCAAGGTTCTTTTCGAGAATTGACTGAACCTGCCAGTCAATTGTCATAACAACACTTGTGCCGTTTTCAGCACCAATATAGCTTTCATATTCAAAAGGCATTTCCTTGCCTCTTGCATTTTGTGCGGTTATTACCTTTCCGCTTGTTCCTTTTAGATACTGTTCATAATACGCTTCAACGCCGTATATTCCCACATTATCAGAATTTGTAAATCCAATAACATGACTTGCAAGGTTTCCGTAAGGGTAATATCTCTTTGTATCTTCTTCAAGATGTATGCCCTTGACATCATTTTCATCGACAAATTTTCTTATTTCGTCGGCAACTTCTCTTTCAATTTTTCTCTTTATTCTCTGATACTTTGAATTTTTCTTTGCAATCTTTTCAACAACGCCCTGTCTATCTACTTCAAGTGTTCTTGAAAGGAAATCCGCAATAAGACTTTCCTGCTCGGGAATTATTTCATTTGGGGATATAAAAACAGTTTCAACCGTAGCACTCACAGATAAAACTGTCATGTTACGGTCATAAATCGTTCCTCTTTTAGGGCTTATTGAAATTTCCGTTGTATACTGGTCAAAAGCTCCGCTCTGGTACTTTTTATAGTCTACAAGCTGCAAATAATAAAGACGGAACACAAGTAACCCAAGGAGCACCGTCATTGCTATAAGTACGAATATAACACGAGCAATATACGGTTTTAAGCGATCCTTGTTCATTGTTCCGCCTCCAAAATTATTCATATATTTTCTGCAAATTCTTCTTCAAAGAATTAAGGGTTGTTCCAAGGTGTGTGCTTTCACTGTTTTCCCTTGTCACCACAACGCTGTCCTCGTGTGCAAGGCTTACATAATGTTTTGCAACATCTGTGGATTTTACCATTCCAAGTTTTGTTACTGCAACCTCTTCAATATATTCAAGGTCGTTTCTTGTGTCAAGTGATATCTTTAGTCTGTTATTTTCTTCTTTTAAAAGGTTTATCTGGCTCTCAAGCGCCTGAGTATCATATGAAATATCATTTATAACCGAGTAGTTATAGCAGATAAACATAAATACACAGCTCAAAATAAGAGCATAAAACACAAAAGATATGGGAAAAGGCTTTGCCTTTACTTTTTTTGTTACAATTGCAGGAGCATTTGCTCTCTCTCTTGCTATCTGTCTTCTTTTTTCACATATGGCATCGCCCACATACTCGGAAGCTCTTGCCGCTGCCGAATAAAAGTCGCTTTGCTTTCTTTCACTATTATATTTTGCACTTGTTGTTTTTATGAACTCATTTTCTGCAAAATTACGATTCATGCGCAGGCTCTCCTTTATTATCCTTATATTTTAAATACCTTAAATCTTTTCAATCACACGAAGTTTTGCACTTCTTGACCTTGGGTTTTCTCCCAGTTCCTCATCAGACGGAAGAACAGGCTTTTTCGTTACCACTATTCCCTGTGCTGTTTTTCCGCACACACATACGGGAAAATCAGGCGGGCACTCACATCCTTTTGTCTTTTCAAGGAAGGTGTGCTTTACTATTCTATCCTCAAGCGAATGGAATGTGATTATCGCCATTCTGCCGCCGCTATTTAACATTGGAAAAAGTCCGTTTATTGTTTTATCTATAACATCAAGTTCGCCATTGACTTCAATTCTTATTGCCTGAAAGGTTCTCTTTGCCGGATGATGTCCTCCGACTTTGTTTTTCGCCGGTATTGCCGACTTTACAATTTCGGAAAGCTCAAGAGTTGTCTTTATGGGTGCATTTTCTCGCACCCTTGCAATCTTTGATGCTATTTGTCTTGCAAATCTTTCCTCGCCGTACAAATCAATTATTTTAGAGAGTCTTTTCTCATCATAAGTATTTACAACATCATATGCTGAAAATTCCTCATCCCTTGACATTCTCATATCAAGCGGTGCATCTGCCATATAGGAAAAACCTCTGTCCGCGTCATCAAGTTGGAACGACGACACTCCAAGGTCTGCAACCACACCGTCAATCTTTTCAATACCAAGATCCTTGAGCATCTGCGGTGCATTTACAAAATTTCCTTTACAGAAAATCACTTTATCTTTATATTTTTGAAGTCTGTCTTTTGCTTTTTCAAGAGCAACATCATCTCTGTCTATTCCTATTAAAGTGCCTTTATCCGAAAGTCTCTCGAGAATCGCATTTGAATGTCCTGCCCCGCCAAGCGTACAGTCAACATATATTCCGTCTTTTTTTATATCAAGACTCTCAATCGTTTCATTCAGCATTACCGAATAGTGTCCGAAATTCTCCTGCACTTTTACATCCCCCAGAAAACTTTTGTGTTTTTATCTTAATCAGCAAAGTCCGAGATGTATTTTTCTGCTCTGCTCCTTGAACTTTTCTATATCGTAATCAGCCGTTTCATCATCTGCCGCATCGCTTGACCAGATTTCAACATATTTTCTCATACCGATAAAGGATATTTCCTTTTCAAGATGTGCAAATCCTCTATGGTCAGCGCATATATTGATTCTTCCCTGTGTGTCAAGTTCTGTGGGCATTGCGTTTTTCATTATGTATCTCTTCATATCACCGATATCCTCGGTTTGTGAAAGCTCATCAAGTTTTTCCATAAAGAGCGTCCACTCGCTTTCGGAATACATAACAAGGAACTTTCCGAAGGTTTTTGCAACAATTACGCTCTGTCCGAGATCGGCACGGAACTTTGCCGGCACAAATACTCTGCCTTTTGCATCAAGCGTATGTCTGAATTCACCTGTAAGCACTTCCATGCCCCCTCTCTTTTGAGTTTTTCTAATGATTTTCTTGGCAAAAACACTGTACTTTCAATCCATTTTGCTCTTTTTAGTGCCTTTTTGCTCCACTACGCTATTATTATAATATAATGCTCCTTGCTTTGCAATAGTTTTGGCGAAAAAAATGTGTATATTTTATTAAATTTTATTAAATTTTGTGTTATGTTTACCAAAAAGAGAACAGATATTCTTGAAAAGTTTAGTAAAATGTGCAAAATTTGGCAAAAGGTAACAAAAAAAGCACTTTGATACTACTCAAAGTGCGTTTTCGTGATGTCTTATTAAGTTTTAATTACTTTTTAGCATTTATCTTTGCTCTGTTTACATTATTGAGAATTGATTTTCTAAGTCTTATTGACTTTGGTGTAACCTCAATAAGTTCGTCGTCATTGATAAATTCAATTGCTTCTTCAAGCGAGTGAAGTTTGGGTGTTATAAGTCTGAGTGCTTCATCTGCACCTGTACTTCTTACTGCAGTCATATGCTTTTTCTTACATACATTTACAACAATATCATCTGTCTTTGCGTTTTCGCCGACAATCTGTCCCTCGTAAACTTCCTGCGATGCAACTACAAACATTGTTCCTCTGTCCTGAACATTAAAGATACCGTAAGAGGTTGTCTTTCCTGTTTCATATGCAACAAGAGAGCCTGTTGTTCTCTTTGTGATTTCGCCCTTAAATTCGGTATAGCCGCAGAAAAGTGAATTTATGATTCCCTCACCTCTTGTATCGGTGAGGAACTCATTTCTGTATCCGAAAAGGCCTCTTGTTGGAATATGGAATACAATATGCATTCTGTCACCTCTTGGTGACATATCAATCATTTCGCCTTTTCGAGCGCCCAGTTTTTCAATTACAGCGCCCATATATTCCTGCGGAACATCGCACGAAACTTCTTCGAGCGGCTCCATCTTAACGCCGTTTTCTTCCTTATAAAGAACCTTTGGCGCACTTACCTGAAATTCATAGCCCTCTCTTCTCATATTTTCAATGAGAATTGAAAGGTGCATTTCGCCTTTGCCCATTACTCTGAAGGCTTCGGTTGAATCTGTATCTTCAACTTTGAGAGAAACATCCTTCAAAAGTTCTCTGTAAAGTCTTGCACGAAGATGCCTTGAAGTGCAATACTTTCCTTCTGTTCCTGCAAAAGGTGAGTCATTTACAAGGAATGTCATTTCAAGTGTAGGCTCGCTGATTTTAACAAACGGCAACGCCTCGGTATTACCCAAATTACAGAGTGTATCACCGATTGTAACTTCTTCAATACCCGAAACGCAGACAATATCTCCTGCCTTTGCCTCATCGACATTCACTCTTTTTAGTCCGTCTATTGTAAAGAGGTTTACAACTTTTGAGTTATAAGGGTCGTGAAGATTATGATGATGACAAACCGTTACGGGCATATTCTTCTTAATACTTCCTCTTTCAATTCTGCCTGTTGCAATTCTGCCGACATATTCATTATAGTCAATTGAAGAAACAAGCATCTGCAAGGGTGCATCTTCCTCCACCTCGCATGGCGGAATATGATTTATTATTGTTTCAAAGAGAGGAACAAGATTTTCTTCCTGAATATCGGGTGCAAGAGATGCAGTTCCGTTTCTACCCGAGCAGAATACAACTGGACTATCAAGCTGGTCATCGCTCGCATCAAGCGCAATAAGAAGTTCAAGCACCTCGTCAACAACCTCCAAAGGTCTTGCGCCGGGTCTGTCAACTTTGTTTACAACTATTATTACCTTATGTCCCATTTCAAGTGCCTTTTCAAGCACAAATCTTGTCTGGGGCATTGTTCCCTCAAATGCGTCAACAAGCAAAAGTACGCCGTCAACCATTTTGAGTATTCTCTCAACCTCGCCGCCAAAATCCGCGTGTCCGGGTGTGTCAACGACATTTATCTTTATATCCTTATAAACGATAGATGTATTCTTTGCAAGGATTGTAATTCCGCGTTCTCTTTCAATATCGTTTGAGTCCATTACTCTGTCCTCAACGACTTCATTTGTTCTGAAAGTTCCGCTTTGCTTTAACATCTCATCAACAAGCGTTGTCTTACCGTGGTCAACGTGGGCAACTATTGCAATATTTCTCAAGTCATTTCTTGTCATAAACTACCTCTGATTTTACTTTTTTCACAAAAATGTATCATACCACATTTTTTGTAAAATTTCAAACATTTTTTCACAATTTACTATCTTTTTTATTTTTATTTACAAAATATGCAAATTCAAGGCGGCACACATTACATTGTTGCCGCCTCAAAGAGTAAATTCTTAATTGTCAAAAAATGTATATTCTATTCTCTGGCAAATATAGTGATATGTAGGAAGTGTAAGCTCCTGAATTTTGAATGTTTCGCATTCGGGAACTCTTATTGCCTCGTCGCAAATCTCGGAGAGTTTACTTTCCTTTTGACCTGTAATCGCGACTGTCTTTAAACCAAGCGCCTTTGCCATTTTTGCAGCATATACTACATTCTTTGAATTTCCCGATGTTGAAAGGCAAATAAGTGTATCTTCTTTTTTGCCATATCCGAGAACCTGCTGAGCGTATACAAGTTCAGGCTTTTCATCGTTGCAGAACGCTGAAACAAGACCTGCGTGTGCGCAAAGGGATATTGCAGGAAGTCCAACCTGAACATTTTCTGCAATAAAACTTGCATCTTCAAATCCCAGAGATTCGAGCTTGTTTAAAAGTTCACCCTTATCGCGTCTTTTAAGCATAAAGCCTTTCATAAGTTCGCCAACAATATGGTCACTGTCCGCACAGCTTCCGCCGTTTCCGCAGACAAGCACCTTTCCGCCATTCTTATATGTTTCAATAAGCATTTCACAAGCGTTTTCTATATTTTCTTTATTACCTGCGAGTGCAGGAAATCTTTCATAAAAGTTTTTCATTATTTTTACCTCACTCAATTTTACTGTTCTGAAAGTACCATTGCCGCAACTGAAAGCGCCGCAAAGTCGCCAAGGTTATTGCCAAGGGCTGCCGGAACTATCTTTATATTTCTTTCCTTAAATTTAAGACATTCTTTTTCAAGCACTTTTGTCATAGGCTCTCTGAAAAGTTCCTCGCTTCTCTGGAAAATACTTCCTATAACAATTGTGTCAGGGTCAAGAATATCAATTACAATTGAAAGACCAAATCCGAGCTTTTCAGCACTTCTGCGATAAACCTCGATTGCATCCTCGTGTCCCTCATCTGCAAAAATCGACACGGTTTTTGCATTTATCGTATCAAGTTTTGTTACATCCTCGCAGAACGATGGCTTTAACCCTTGTCCGAACATTTCAAGTGCAACATTTCTTCCAATCTGTGCAATACCCGCACCCGAGCAAAAGCCTTCAAACGAGCCTTCTTTTCCGTATCCGACAGGGCCGTTTGGTGAAAGTCTTATATGACCCGCCTCACCTGCAAGACTATTCGAGCCCGAATAAACCTTGCCGCCAAGGATTATTCCGGCACCAAGTCCTGTTCCGAAAGTGAAGAACACCATATTCTCACTTCCCTTACCTGCGCCGTATCTGTACTCTGCAAGACCGCACGCATCGGCATCGTTACAAAGTTTTGCTTTGCATCCGAGTTTTTCTTCAACAATATCGGTTATATGTATATTATCCCATCCCGGAAGATTGGGCGGTGACATTATTATGCCTCTCTTTGCATCAAGCGGGCCTCCGCAGGAAATTCCGACAGCGTCAATATTATCGCACATTTCCTTTGCTATATCACACATTTTATCAATTATTTCATAGGGCGTCATTGTTTTTTCTGTCGGGAAAGCCTTTTTTTCAATGACTTCAAGGTTTCCGTCTTTTTCAACGCCGTAGCAAACAGCACACTTTGTACCGCCTATATCAAAGCCTATCATAAAGATACCTCGCTTTTTATTTTCTTTTACAATTATACCACTTTCCCCCTTTTCTGTAAAGTGTTTTTAAGATTTTTAAATATGCTTTTTCAAAGTCCGTTTTATAGGACACATCGTGTTTTATAATCAAAGTGTAAAAACAAAAAGAAAGAAGGTTTTCAAAATGAAATTGTTTCTCAAATCTTTTATAATCATCGGCTTTTCACTCCTTTATATATCCGCATCAAGCCTTGACGCAAATACAATTACTTTTTCAATGTCGCTTTTACTCTGTCTTTTATCTCTCTGCCTTATGAGTGCAGGTATTATCGGGCTTTGCGTTATTAAGGAAAGACGCAGAAAGAAAATTGCTTTGGCTAAAAAGTCAAGAGCAAAAGCTCTCAAGGCACGAAATATTGCGGTGCAAAAAGATGTATATGCACAGGCGAGAAAATTTGAACTAATACTCGAAGTATAAGTGTGTTTTATTGACAAACTCCCCTTATATGTGGTAAACTTTTGGTATCACAAAAAGGGGAGTTTTTTTATGAAAACAAGCGAGAAAATCAAACAACTTTTAAACAATGAAACATTTTGTCTTTTTGCAAGTTCAATTATTATTTTTGCAGGGATTCTTGCAAGTCTTCCCAGCGCATCTTTATTAAGAACAATTCCTCTTCTCTTTGTATTTTCTTTTTTTGCATTTATGATTTGCAAAAAGCCGTTTCAGACATTTGCAATCTCCTTTATAGCCTCATTCTTTATGCACTGCGTCAAGGGATACACAATCTATAAGTCATTTATTTTCTCTGCAATGCTTATTGTAATTGTTGTGCTTGCTTTTTTTGCATCAAAACACTTCAAAGCAAAGAAAAATGTGATGTTTTTATTGTTTTGTATTTTGGGAACTGTTGCAAGCCTTGTTTTTTACGGCGGTCCTATATCCTACAAAAAAGCGGAAAGCTTCAACAAAGAATACCTTTCCAAAAACTATGAGAATATCTCAAAACCTCTTTATTCGTACTACTCCCCGTTTGAAAACGCATATCTTCTGATACCTGAATTTTTTGACGGCAAGTTTTCTCACGGACACGAAAAAGAGTATCCGATTTTCAAAAAAGATGATATCATAAACGATGGCATACGCGATTATATTGAAGAAAATCTTTTATATGAATGCCGTGAAGTTTTAAGTGCAATTTTACGAGAGGTCGAGGACAACTTTGTTATTATGCAAAGCGATATTATACTTTCAAACGGCGAGATTTTAAGTTTTGATGCAAATGCAAAAGACTATTTTGACAGAACAAACTATGTTGTTGAAATTTACTCCCTTGACACTTCAAAAGAGAATTTTGACAGTATAATTTCAAAACTTCAAAATAAACTTTCAGAATATTCGCAGTATTTCAGTTATAATCAAATGACAGTAAAGCTTTGCAGTGACGGAAAAGCCTATCACGAAACAACACTTTAATTTTACTATTGACGAAATTTAACTTCGATGTTATAATAAAAATGAAAATAATTTTCATTTTGCGGAGTGAATTTAATGAATACAGTAATTATAAAGATAAAATCGCTTTATGACGATATGGGCAGAGGCGAAAAGAGAATTGCCGACTGGATACTCGACAACGCCAACGAAATTATCGGGCTTTCAATAAGTGAGCTTGCCGACAAGTGCGGCAGCGGTGAGGCGACAATCGTACGCTTTGCAAGAAGGCTCGGGCTTTCGGGTTATCAGGATCTTAAAATCTCAATCGCACAGGACTTATCATCTGCAAAGCCGACCGTCAATCAGACAATTTCAGAGGATGACACCTCATTTGAGGTTTTTTCAAAGATTTCACACGATATTACAAAATCGCTTGAGCTTACAAAAACAGTTCTTGACAGAAAGAGTATGGAAAACGCCGCACAGGCCATAATTAACGCTGGAAGAATTATTGTTTTCGGTCTTGGAAACTCCTCGTCAATTGCCATTGATATGCAGCACAAGCTTTTGCGTGCAGGTCTTGACTGCGTTGCATTCTGTGACAATCATATGCAGGCAATTGCGGCGTGTCACTTAAAAAAAGGCGATGTTGCGGTTGGCATATCACATTCAGGCTCATCAAAGGACGTTGTTGAATCACTTAAACTTGCAAAGGATTCGGGGGCTACCACAATCTGCATTACAAACTTTGGAAAATCGCCTATTTTAAAGCAAAGCGACATTGCGCTTTTCACGGCATCAGACGAAACAAAGCACAATATTTTCGGTATGTCCTCAAGAATCGCACAGCTTGCAATAATTGACGCTCTTTACTTATTTGTTGTTATCAACAAGGACAAAGAGGCAAAAATTGCAATTAAGAATACCGAAAAAGCGCTTCTTGGAAAGAAATATTAAAGTCACAAATAAGAAAACTAACGTCGGGATTTCCGACGGGAGTTTTTTAATTGTTATTTAAGAAACGAAAACACACTTCTTATAAGTCCGGCAATATGTGCATTACCACAGCAGTAGCCTGCAAGAACAAACGCGAGACCTACAACAAGCATTATCATTGTGTATTTGAATACCGTTTTATCAAATCCTTCAACGCTGAAGCTTGCCCACATTATCCAGGCGGCGATTAGAATCCAGATCCCGCCAAATATGTAAAACGCAATTCCAAAAGGTATGTAAAGTACGCAGGCAACAAGAGTTACAAAAATGAACAAAGCCCAGATTGCTCCAATGCCGATTAATTCACATATAAACTGAAACATACTATTTCTCCTTAAAATTACACTATTTCTTTTCCGTTAAGGAATACTTTTACAAGGTTCAAATCTTTATCAAGTATGAGTATATCGGCGTCTTTTCCAACATCAAGGCTTCCGACTCTATCCTGTGCCTTGATTGCAAGAGCTCCATTGTAGCTTGCCATTTTAACTGCCATATTCAGCGGAACTCCGATTGAGGTTACATTCTTTATTCCGTCAAGAAGCACGCTTGTTCCGCCCGCGATTGTGCCATCCTCTGTATAGGTTTTTTTGTCCTTGACCGTGAGAACTCTGCCATTAACCACAAACTCGCCATCGGGCATCCCTGTACCAACCTCGGAGTCTGTTATCATTGTGACATTATCATAACCCTTTGCATCAATTACAAGCTTTACTGCCGCAGGATGCACATGGAAAAAGTCACATATCATTTCACAGTTCACGCCATCCGTTGTAAGTGCCGCTCCGACAACTCCCGGTTCTCTATGATTTAGCGGCGACATTGCATTATATGTATGCGTTGTTCTTGTGGCACCGCTTTCAAATCCACATTTAGCCTCATCATATGTTGCATCCGTGTGTCCTATTGAAACCTCAACATCCGTTGTGCTTGTTATATGCTTTATAACTTCACATCCGTTTTGAATTTCGGGTGCCATTGTAATGAGTTTTACAAGTCCCTCTCCTGCCTCATACAGTCTGTCGAACTCCTCTTTTGTGGGGATTCTTATATTTTCGGGCAAGTGTGCGCCCTTTTTACCAAGTGCAAAAAACGGGCCCTCAAGATGCACTGCCATAAGCTTTGCGCAGTTTTCCGGCAAATTCTTTGATTGGTTTACTATGTATTTTACCGCCCTTTTCATTTTATCCTCTGGTGCTGCCGAGATTGCAGGTGCAAGCGAGGTTGTTCCCATCCTTGCCTCAAACTCGCACACGGTCTTTGCCGTGTTTTCATCGAAATCTATGAAAAGTTTTCCCTTCGCTGCATGCATATGTGTATCCACAAACCCCGGTACTACATACATTCCCGCAGCATCAAAAATTTCATCATCTTCTTTTATATTGCCTTTTATTTCAAGTATTTTGTCATCGAACTTTATATCGCTGTTTTCAAATTCAAAATCTTTATTAAGAAGATTTCCGTTTTTTATAATCACTTTTGTCACTCCTTTTTTAGAGCCACTTTTCGCAGATGCAAAAAGCATCTGCGAAAAATTTAATTATTTACATTCTTGCAGCAAGTTCTTTTGCTCTTTTTTCGTTTTCTTCACCGGGTTTTCCAAGAAGTGCGAACATATTCTTTTTATATTCTTCAACACCGGGCTGATTAAAGGGATTTACGCCGAGAATATATCCCGAAATTGCACACGCAAGTTCAAAGAAGTACACAAGATAACCATAGTCATATTCGCTTCTTGAGGGAACTTCGAGAACGATATTGGGAACATTTCCGTCGGTATGTGCAAAAATTGTTCCAAGGAAAGCCTTCTTATTTGCCTCGGACAAATCTCTGCCTGCAAGGAAATTAAGGTTATCAATATTCGCCTCGTCAAAGGGAATTTCAAACTTTGCATTCTGCTTTTCAATATCAATGACAGTTTCAAAGATATTTCTATGTCCCTCCTGAACAATCTGTCCAAGTGAATGAAGGTCTGTCGAGTAAATTACAGAAGTCGGGAATATGCCTTTGCCGTCTTTTCCTTCGCTTTCGCCAAAGAGCTGCTTCCACCATTCATTCATATACTGATATGCCGGCTCATAGCATGCCATAATTTCCATTGTCTTTCCGCTATTATAAAGTGCGTTTCTCAAAACTGCATACTTATAAGCATCGTTCTTTTCAATATCACAAACCGAAAGTTCATTATATGCGTCTTTTGCGCCCTTCATAATTTCATCAATATCGCATCCTGCAACTGCTATCGGCAAAAGACCGCAGGCTGTGAGAACTGAATATCTTCCGCCAACATTATCCGGAATTACAAATGTTTCATAGCCCATTTTATCGGAAAATTCCTTGAGTGTTCCTCTTGCCTTATCAGTGGTTGCAAAAATTCTTTCCTTTGCGCCATCTTTTCCGTACTTTTTCTCAAGAAGTGCACGGAATACTCTGAATGCTATCGCAGGCTCTGTTGTTGTTCCCGACTTTGAAATAACATTAACACAAACATCTTTTCCCTCGCAAAGCGCGATTGTTTCGGAAAGAGCCGCAGGGCTAATTGAATTTCCTATAAAGAGGACATTTGGTGTATCCTTTTTCAAAAGGTTATAGTTTGGCGATTTTATAAACTCAATTGCCGCTCTTGCACCGAGATACGAGCCGCCAATACCGATAACTACAAGAACATCGCACATTTTCTTTATTCTTTCGGCAGCCTTCTTTATTCTGTCAAATTCTTCCTTATCATAGTCTTCGGGAAGTGTATGCCAGCCGAGAAATTCGTTTCCCGCACCTGTCTTTTTTGTTACCATTTCATGCGCCATTTCCATCTTTGGAACAAGAGCATCAATCTCATTTTTATCTATAAAGTTTTTCACAAATTTGTCATTACATCTGATTGCCATAACATTTTCCTCCAAAGCAATTTTTTTACACTACAATTATACACCAAAAAGCCTTCAAAAACAATACATTTTACAAAGCTTTTTTATATTTTTTATCTTACGTTACAACTTTTGGACAAAAGTCGCAAGAATATATCGGAAAACTTAAGTTTTCTGACATCTTCCTTTGCCACAAGGTCAACTTTTGCTATAATTTCATCACCTGATTTATAGGTTATTTCGCCAACCTTTTGTCCTGCTTTAATGGGTGCATAAACTTTTTCTTCCATTGACACTTGGCTACTTACATTTTTATCAAGTCCCTTTGACACAAGAACGCTCTCACTCTTGGGCAAAACCTTTACTGTGTCTTTTACACCGCCAAGCACTTTTATATCACCAATATCGCTATTATCGGGTGTGAAAAGCGACCAGTTTGCAAATCCGAAATCGAGAAGTTTTTTTGCGTCCTGAAATCTTTCGTTTGACGTTGGGCCCTTCATTACCGATGATATAAGCTGCATATTATTTCGTTTTGCCGTTGCTGAAAGGCAATAAAGAGCGCTTGAAGTAAAACCTGTTTTCATTCCGTTTGCTCCCTGATAAAATCGGACAAGTTTATTTGTATTTGTAAGTCCCATCTGCCCGCCACGAACAGTATCCATCCATATACAAGTATAATTAAGGATAGTTTCGTGTTTTAAAAGTTCTCTTGTCATAACTGCAATATCTCTTGCACAGGTATAATGGTTTTCGACAGGGAGTCCCGTACAGTTTGAAAAATGTGTGTTTTCCATTCCGAGCTGCGCCGCTTTTTCATTCATCCTCTGAACAAAAGTTTCTTCGCTTCCCGAAATATGCTCTGCCATTGCGACTGTACAGTCATTTGCAGAGGCTACAACTATGGATTTAAGCATCTCATTAACGCTGAGTTGCTCACCCACTTCAAGCCAAATCTGAGAGCCGCCCATTGACGAGGAATGCTCGCTTCCCGACACCATAGTATCAAGTGTGATATTACCTTTTTGGAGTTCTTCCATTATAATTATAAGGCTCATTACCTTTGTAACAGATGCAGGTTCAAGTCTTTCAAGAGAGTTTTTCTCATAAAGAATCTCGCCCGTTGACGCTTCCATAAGGCACGCTGATGCGCTTGACAGGGACAAATTCGGATACTCCTTCTCAGCATCTTTTTCATTTGTATTTGTTGCATTTATAGGCAAAGACGCAAACATCAAAACTGCAAAAAATGTGCATAAAAACTTTTTCATATTCTTTCCTCCGTTAAAATCTGACTTTATGCACATATATTGTCTGTAATTTGCTTTAAAATTATTCTGCACGAAAAAAAGTCTTTCCGACTTTTGCCGAAAAGACTTTTGAATTTTACATTATGAGCATCGCATCGCCGAAACTGAAAAATCTGTATTTTTCATTGACAGCAGTTTCATATGCAGAAAGAATTTTTTCTCTGCCCGCCAAAGCCGACACCAGCATTATAAGTGTACTTTCAGGAAGATGGAAGTTTGTTATAAGGCAATCAACCACCTTGAATTTATACCCGGGGTATATGAAAATTTCCGTATTATCGCATCCGCTTTTTACTGTTCCATCATCGCTTGAAGCCGATTCAAGCGTTCTGACAGATGTTGTTCCAACGCAGATAATTCTTCCGCCGTTTTTCTTTATATTGTTTATTCTATCTGCACTTTCCCTGCTTATTTCATAGTATTCCGAGTGCATTTTATGATTTGTTATTATATCTTCTTTTACAGGTCTGAAAGTGCCAAGTCCCACATGAAGCGTTACATATATTATTTCAACGCCTATATTTTTTATTTTTTCGAGAAGTTCATTTGTAAAATGAAGTCCTGCCGTGGGTGCGGCACTTGAGCCTTCGGTCTTTGCATAAACGGTGTTATATCTTTCTTTATACCCCTCTACTCTTTCGTGAATATAAGGCGGCAAGGGCATATCTCCAACAGTATCAAGAACCTCGTAAAATTCACCCTCATATTCAAATTCCAAAACTCTGTTGCCGTCTTCGAGAACATCAAGAACGTTAGCACGCAGGCTTTCGGAGAAGAAAAGTTTTGTGCCGTCTTTCACTTTCTTTCCAGGGCGAACAATACATTCCCAGCACTTTTCTGAAAGTCTTTTTAAAAGAAGTATTTCAATCCTGGTGTCGCCAAGGGTATCTGTCAGGTTTCCAAACTCGTCTTTTATATACCTTTTTCCGAAAAGTCTTGCGGGAATAACCTTTGAATTATTTAAAACAAGCGCATCGCCTTTTTTGAGATAACTTGTTATATCACTGAAAATTTTGTGGTCAAAATTATCAGCATTTCTATCCACCACGAGAAGTCTTGAATTATCTCTTTTATCGCTCGGGCTTTGCGCTATAAGTTCTTCGGGAAGATTATAAAAATAATCGGATTTTCTTAAAATATCTTGCATTTTATTTTCCTTTTTAGTTTGCATCTATAATGACAGTGAGTTTTTTATCGGGTGTTATTTTGAGAGTTGAATCAAGGCAGGTGCAAAGTCCTTTTGCCTCAAACTTCCACTTTCTTCCGCCATAGAGCACCATTCTTGGCATCTTTGGAACGTAAACATCTTTCACATTCAAAACACCTGATTTTACGTTTATTTCAATATAGTCAACGCCTCTTTCGATATATCCGAAAGTTTCGCCCGCGAAGAACAAACATCTGAAAACGCCGCCAACAGCGTTTTTCATATCGGGGTTTACATACACACACTTTTCAAAGCCGTTATACTCAAAGCCCGAAATTTTTGTTATCTCCCAAAGTGCGCTGTTTTGACTTTCTTTGAATCTTACATCAAAATCTTCATTATCAAAGAATTTGTCATAAGCATTTTTATATTCTGAATATCTTTTTTTATCCTTTGCATAGAGAGAAAGTTTTGTGCTTTGATAAAGGCAGAGTTTATCGCTTTGCGAAATGTCATTTTGATTGACATTATCAAACACATAGTCACAACACTTTGAAATATAATACCAGTCTTCGACAAGGTCGCCGAAAAATGCGTTCAAAAGGTGTATATAGTAAGCCTTATTTATGGTATTATAAACCCTCTCTTTGATTTTTTCCTTTGAAAGAGTGCTTTCCTCTATGGCAAACACACTTCTTTTAAGGTCATATTCAAAAGAGGCTTTCTGCATTGTAAAAAACACAAAATCGTAGTACAAATCATTTGACGGAGGCGTTAAGAAAAGTCCTGTCGACAGTTTTACCATATCAATTTCACGAAGCAAATCAAAGGACTTTACTACTGTGTTTTCAGCGTTTTCGTCAAAACTTGAATCACAAAGTACTTTTGAAAATTCAAGAGTTTTTTCAAAAAGTCTGTCGAAGTGTACGAAAAAGTATGAATTACACTCTCTTGCCGACTCAAAATACTGCGTATAAAAGGGTTTCAATCCATCAAAGCCGTCAATATGCTTTGCATAGTGACTTGCAACAAATTTAATTTTGATTTTTCCTGAGGGTTTGAGAACAAATTCCGAAACAACAGCATCACTTACAAAATGTTCGTCAAAGGAATTTACATCCTTGACAATACCAATATTGTTTTCAAAATCGCAAAGAAACTGCTCTTTTGATGTCTTGCCTACATTGTCGCACACTCTGAAAGAAAAGTCATTTGAGTCGGTTGATATGCACATTTGCGCGCCGTTTTTGCCTGTCATTTCGCAATATACATCTTTCGCCTCATCGCCGCAGCCACAAGAAAAATGTGCATTTTCAAAAACATCTCTGAATTTTGCTGCAACACCAAAAGACAAAGTTTTATCGGAAGTTGAAACAATTTCCAATTGGTATGCAACAGCAGGTATTCCCGAATCGGTATCTGCATTCGGGATAAAGGGTGAAAATACGCAAAGTTTTATTTTGCCGGGAAAATCTTTTCCCTGATACTCAAAGTGTGCAAAAGGAAATTGGTATTCGCACTTTCCAACATCAAGGCTTAAAAAATCAGAATCTTTATCACAAAGAGGCAAAACATAAGCCTTGTCATTATCACCATTTATCGCTTTCACACACAAAAAGGCAGGACTTTGACCCATAAATATTCCATCACCCGTACCAATCCCTGAATGAAAGAACATTTCATCAAAATTTATTTTTTCCGACAAGACTTATCACCTCTTTTCTTAATCTATTATAAATTATTTTTCAAAAAGGAAGCTCTTTCCCTTTTCAATGAATTTAGGGAATTCGAGTTTTTCACCTGTAAATACATCTGTGAAATTATCGCATCCTTCAAATGTATATTCCCCATCCTCTGCTGTATGGAAGAAGATATACGAATCATTTGAGTAAACAACACAAGGTGCGTTTGCGAAAGATTTAAGTCCCAAATCCATAAGTTTTTCACGAAGTTCGCCCGCCGACATTCCTGCATTTGATTCATTTATCTCAATATATTTTTTGCCCTCATCAAGTGCGGTCTTTTCGTTTTTATCCGAAAGTGCCGATGCCTTTGGCACAAGGAACATATACGCCTTATAGTTATCTTTTACCTTTTCAAAATCGTCTGCAAGGAAAATATCATAAGGCACTGCTGTCGAACCAAGAGTTTTTCTGAAAGTATAGCATACGGCTCTTGAAACATCTTCGTTTTCTTCCTTTATGGCAGCATATGTCTTTTCATCAATAAACACCGCAAGATCAGCATCGCTTTTTCTTGACTTTTCAAGGCTCTCCTGCGCTATATTTCTCGTCTTTTCAAAAAGGCTCATATACTTTTCATCATTATACCAGCCGCCCCACATATCAAACCACCAGGAAGCGTGTCCGTGTGTAAGTGCTCTTGAAAAGTGCATTTTTATAAGCTCGCACGTTGCATCCCTGTCAGGTCCTCTCCACACGGGACTGTTATAATAGGGAATATCATTTGGCGGAGTTGAAATATGCGTTCTTGTATCGTTTTCGGTAAAGTAAAGTTTGCCAGCAAGTTTAAGTGAGTCAACAGGAAGCATATTTGCGTGATCTCTGCCCTTTGGTCTTTGCTCATCATAGGATATGGGAGAGCATATAAAGTCAACATCTTTGCATTCAAGAATTGTTCTGAGTGCATGATGGCAGGAAGATCTGAAATGACACTCAAGTGTATATCCGTAAAATGTACCGATTGCAAGTTCTCTCTTTATTGTACTTTTTGCAAAGGCGGCAAAATCACAAATTCTGCCCGCAACAGTTTCGGACAAATATCTGTAATATTCATATTCGTTATCGGAAAGTCCCTTTTCGAGTCTATACTTTTCAAAGCCCTCTCTTGACCTTTTTCCGTGAGAGCCTTTAAGGTCAAACGAAAACCACTCTTCTGTGTTTCCGCCTGCAAGCTGGTATCCGCAGATATTGTCAGCATAATCCATACTTTCTGCGTGGTCTAAAAACATTTTGAGAAGTCTTTTTGTTTCATTTGCCCATTTATCCGAAGAAAAGCACACTCTTTTATGAGCTGTGAATCCAAAGTCTAAAAGTTCATCGGGATTCATATCTTCCCAATCCCCCGGAAGCGAAAGATTTATTCTCGGGAAAATATATGCATCGGGACAAACCTTGAGTATCTGTGCAATTCCGTCATCAAGTGCCGAAAAATCAGGCTCCTCGCCTTTGTATATCCCGTCAAATATACCCTTTGAAAAAGGAGGCAGCTGCGAGGAATCATTTATTGTCATATTTGCGAAAAATACAGGGATTGAATAAAGCTTATACCCTTTTTTAGCAAAGTCCTCATATCTGTTTTTCTCTGCAATATATGTAATATACGCGGTCTGCGGAACAGCCTTGCCGTTTACCGTCAAAGTCGGAACGCCGCTTATTATCTCAATTTTCGATGTTGTCATATGCTTTTACCTCCAAAAACTAAAAGGCACATTATATTAGTTTACATTATATCACCTATTATATATAGATGATTTTTTTTATAAATT
>JAZSLO010000018.1:0-3224 GCA_045535415.1 Eubacteriales bacterium | reverse complement strand
ACTGGTTACGGGCTCAGGAATTTCTTTGCCCATAAGCGACCATGTTCCGCTTGAAATATAAACAAAATCGTCATCCTTTGCAGGAACTGCCACAACTGCGGATGCAGTATCGTGAGATGCACACGCAATAACATTTGCATCAGTTTTACCGACTTCTGCCTGAATATGAGGAAGAAGTTTTCCTGCAACTGTGCCGGGCTGAACGATTTCGGAGAAGATACCTCTGGGAAGTCCGAGTTTTGATATAATATCATCCGACCAGTCTCTTGTCTTTGCATCAAGCATCTGTGCAGTTGATGCGATTGTATATTCTGTCTGCTTAACGCCCGTTAAGAAATATTTCAAAAGGTCAGGCACAAACAGCAAGTCTTTGGCATTTTCAAGAAGATACTTATTCTTGCTGATATTATAAATCTGATAAATTGAATTGAAATTCAAGAACTGTGTTCCCGTTATCTTATAAAGCTCTTCTTTCGGAATCTTTGAAAAAACTTCCTCCATAAGCTCCTTTGTAAGATGAGGGTCTCTGTAATTTAAGGGATTTGCCATAAGCTGACCTGTTCCGTCGAGAAGACCAAAGTCAACTCCCCATGTGTCAATGGATATACTCTTTATATCCTTATTATCGGACAAAAGACAGGAGGAAACTGCCTGCTTTATTTCCGTAAAGAGCTTTAACATATCCCAGTAAAGAGTACCGTTTAAGTTTACAGGGTCATTTGTAAAGCGGTGAACCTCTTCAAGAGTGATTTTTTCGCCGTCGAATTTACCTACAATACCTCTTCCGCTTGATGCGCCAAGGTCAATCGCAAGCATCTTTAAAGGTGACTTCATAACAACAATCCTTTCAAAGAAATATAAAATTCCTTTTAATTACAATAATACATATACAGTATACAACATAATCTTGTTTTTGTAAATAAAATTTGCAAATTTTTCTTTTAAAAGTGCACAAAGTATGGTAAAATCATATTGAAATAATTTTTTTGGAGAAAATCTTTATGAATATTGTAATCTTAGATGCAAAAACACTCGGTCACGACATAAGCTTTGATTGTCTTGAGACTTTGGGAAATCTAAAGGTTTTTCAGACCACTGCTCCTGACGAAATAATTTCTCATCTTGAGGGTGCGAATGTTGCGATTTTAAATAAGGTGCGCCTTTCGGGAGAAGTATTATGTAAACTTCCCGACCTTAAACTTATCTGCGTTGCGGCAACGGGTTATGACAATATTGACACAAGCTTTTGCCGCCAAAGCGGTATTGCCGTATGCAACGTAAAGGGATATTCGACACATTCTGTATCTCTTATAACTTGTGCAACGGCGCTTTCGCTTGCATCAAATCTTGTGACTTTTAATAACTTTGTAAAGTCGGGTGACTACACAAACAGCGGTGTTGCAAACTGTCTTTACCCCGTTTTCCACGAAATGTGTGGCAAAATCTGGGGAATTATAGGTTATGGAGATATTGGGCGGCAAGTCGGAAATGTTGCAAAGAGTATGGGCTGCGAGGTTCTTGCATACAAGAGAACGCCCGTTGATGATGCCAAATGTGTAAGTCTTGAAGAACTTGCCGAGAAGTCTGATATTATAACAATACATCTTCCGGGCGGAAAAGATACCGAGAAAATTGTTGACGAAAAAATCATATCACTTATGAAAAAAGATGTGATTTTAGTAAACTCAGCAAGAGGAAGCGTTATTGATGAAGAGGCGATAACAAAGGCAGTTCTCGATGGTAAAATTGCAGGCTACGGCTGTGATGTTTATACAACAGAGCCTTTCCCGAAGAACCATCCTTATAATAAACTTTTCGGGCTTTCAAATGTGATTTTCACACCGCATATGGCGTGGGCAGCATTCGAGGCGAGAGTCCGTGTTGTCAAAGAAATCGCACTTAATATTGAAACCTTTTATAACGGCGAAAAACGAAATCGCGTCGAATAAAAATTGTTTTCCGTCGCATTTTTATAAAAAAGCGACCGAGGTTCAAAGGGCGAGAAGCCCTTGTCGACACCCGCAGGTGTCGAAACCCCTTTGCCTTGCTTGAGCGCAGGAAAGAGTGAATTTTAAAGCCGAAGGCTTTAAAAGAGAGAGAACCCTCGCCGGGGGTTCTCTCTTGTTTATTAAGCAAAAAAGCACAAGGCTTTGCATCCTTGTGCTTTGTTTTTTACTTGGCATATTCAAATTTTATATTGAGCACCGACCAGAATCTGAAACCGTTGCTGCTCTCTTTCATTACAACATCGGCTTTTCCGAGATATGCAGGCTCGTCTATGTCGTTAAAAGCTGTAAATTCAAGTGAATATACTTTATTGTCTTTCAGGGTTATTTTATCAATTTGAGACTTAAAGAATATTCCGCCGCCTCTGCCACCGCCATAATTTTCACGGGAATAATAATATCCGTCGTGATAGTACAAAAGCGTTGAATCGGAAAATTTGTGGTTTTCTATATTATGGTCA
Source organism: Eubacteriales bacterium (assembly GCA_045535415.1). Classification (GTDB taxonomy): domain Bacteria; phylum Bacillota; class Clostridia; order Oscillospirales; family CAG-382; genus UMGS1387. Next base: position 757 of record JAZSLO010000018.1, on the reverse strand, counting down.
ACTTTTCCGTTCCAGAAGCCTTCAACAAGCCAGTCGATGTATGCTCCCGAGAATTTGAAGTATCCTGCTGTTATATCCTTTCCTGCATAAAATTCAAAAGGCATATTTTTGAACTGGTCAACCTTGCCATTTTCGTCATACAACTCCTCGGGAATTTTTTCAAATTTTCCAAGAGGGTCGTTTTCAAGGATAAGCTCATCCCAAAAGTAATTTTTATCTCTTTTCCTTGTTGCAGGAGCAACATACTTTTCAATTTGCTCGTCAAGATTAAAGGGATATGTGTTATAAAGAATATTATACACAAAAATTCTGTCATAGGCGTTGTCGGAAACACAGTCGTAGTCAACAAATCTCGCCTCAAGAATTGGATACAACATTTCGTGAATGTTTGCCATTTCCTCATCGGTCGGACTTACAAATTTATATGTTATATCGTTTTGCAAAGGTGTTTTTGTTTCAACAGGCAGTACTTCAACCTGACTTTGAGTTTCTTTCTGAACTTCCTGTTTTTCAAGAGTGTCAACCTTTTCGGGAAGTTTGTTTTCGTCAATTTGCGTTGAAACAATAGTGCAAGAGCACAAAAAGATTGACGCCAAAATAAACAATGGCGTTATTTTTATTTTCATTTAAAACACCTCGTCTTTTCATAATTATACGCTATCACAATATTTATGTCAAGATAAAGAGAGAACCCCATCTAGCGTGGGTTCTCTCTCTTTTAAAGTCTCCGACTTTAAAATTCACTCTTTCCTGCGCT
>JAZSLO010000016.1:0-4117 GCA_045535415.1 Eubacteriales bacterium | reverse complement strand
GTACGAAGCGACTTATAAAGAGCGCTTATTGCAGCTTTTTCATTAAAAGGAACATCATTATTTGTTTTATTTTGAATGTTCTCAAACAACGGCTCAACACCAAATTTTAAAGAGTTTTTGATGTCAACCATACAAATATTGTCAAGACCGCCTTTTAAAAACATCTCTTTTGTATTCTGGCACGAAAGTGCAAAGGATGTATTCTGTGCTGCAGCAAAAACAGATGGTTCAACTACTACAAGTTCATTATACTTTATATAATCGATAAGTTTATTTTCATCATCACAAACAGGCATTCCCACTCTTGACGGAACTGTCCAGAATCCGCAGAACACCATCATTTCACCCTGCAAACCTCTTGCAAATATAAGGCTTGAATCATATCCGCATGCCTTTGATACCGCACAAAATACAAGTGCCATTTCAAGTGGCGTTGCAAGTATGCTTGTTCCCGTAAAAATCTGGTCAAAAAGTCTTATAGTCTGCGGCATATTGACACAGTATCCCGCAGGGCGAGAATATATTATGTTACAAGCCTTGAGCGACTTATAAATTCCCTCAAGTGCCTTTGACATGGCCTTGTTATCGGCACTGTAATACTGACACAAAAGTTCGGGATTTATTTTTGAAAGTATGCTTTGAATATGAGAATTGGAAAAATCGCAAAAAGCGCAGAGCATTACAGGCTCGGTGTCAAGGCCTGTCCAGAAATTACACGGTGTAAGTCTTATCTTAACACTTTCACATACACTGGACGCGCCAAAGCGAACCATTACATATATTTCCCCTTCTTTTTCCTCGGAAAGCGACATTAAAAATGCCATATCATATTTTAATACATTGCCTGAAAAGTCAAATGTGCAAGTGCCGTTTTTCTTGAAATTATAATTATCGGGACAAAACGACTGTCTTACAAAATCGTATCTCTTTAAGAATTCAACTTCCCCACACTTGCCCACAATACTGATTTCAAGTTTATCGCATACTTTTGCCGAAAAACCCGAAACATTAAGGCGCAAAAGCGCACTTATCCCTGACTTTTCAAAGATTGCAGAAAAGCAGGGTTGTGATTCTATATTCAATGTAAGGCGCGCAGGTTTTACACTATTATTCATTGTGTAAATTCTCCTTTATCAAAGCAATATTTTCCATAATCGCATATATATCCATAATAATACTTATATATAATAACACTTTTTAAAGATTTTTGCAACATAATTTTATATTTTCTTTCATTATTTTATTATATTTATTTAAATACGCAAAAAAAGCCGCGATTTTGCGGCTTTTTTATTGGACTTATATTCAGTTTTCAAGAAGTTTTACAATTTCACAAACATACATTGTATGATAATCCTTTGAGGGATAACAAGACTCAATAATTGATTTATCAACAAATCCGTTTTCAAGGATATCTCCCTCATAAAGTTTTCTTCCCACAAGCGTATATTTTGCCTCATCGAAAATCACTGCATCATCGCAAATTTCAACATTAAGGCTTGCTTTTTTTATCTTATCCCCGTCTCTTCCGCTTTCTTTGCCGCAAATTACAAGCGAATCGCGATACTTTTCATCAAAAAATGAGAGGGTGATAGTATTTGTTTTATCAATAAACTGCTTTGTATATCTCTGCGGTCTTACAAAGCAGAAAAACACATTTTTATTCCACAAAACACCAAGCCCGCCCCAACTGACAGTCATTGTATTATAGCAAAGACCTTCTTTTTTATCTTTATCAAAAGCAGAAAGAAGCGACCACTCTTTTCCTATTTTATCAAAGACTTTATCAAAATCATTTATATTTATTTCTTTCATAAAAACACCTCGACAATTTATATGCTGATTTAAGAATTATTATTCAAGGCAAAGTTTATGTAAAACTCCTTCAAGACATAGTCCTTCTCTTACGGGTGTATCGCAAATTTTAGTATATTCCGATGCACTCTTAATGAACTCACTCGCCTTTGCAATACTTTTGTCAAATGGTTCACCACAAATTTCTCCTGCAAGAACAATTGATGCAAAAACGTCTCCCGTTCCCGGATAATTTCTATCAACATACGGGCAATCGTATCTTGCAAACTCTACTTTTTTATCGCTGTAGACACTTGATATAACAGTTTTTTCTTTTGATTTATTTACAATTCCCGTAATTACTATATCCGCATTCGTTATTTTCTTTAGTTTTTCTATAAGTTTTCTCTGCTCGGTTTCATCGGGATTTTCGTTATACGGCATTTTTGAAAGCAAATATGCCTCTGTAAGATTCGGTGTTATCACATCCGCATCTTTTACAATCTCGCGTGTCATTTCGCACATTTTCTCAGTATAAGTTTTATACATTTCCCCGTCATCGCCCATTACAGGGTCTGCAAGGAATTTGCAGGATGGGTTATTGCTTTTGCATTTTTTTGCAAAATCCAAAACAAACCCTGCCTGATGTTCATTTGCCAAAAATCCTGAATACACACCGTCAAATATGATTTTCATATCATCAAAATGCTTTGAGATTTTTTCCATTTCGCAAGTCAAATCGTGAAATGAAAAGCCGTCAAAACCGCCTGTATGCGTCGACAAGAGTGCCGTTGGAACCGGCACTGTCTGAACGCCAAGAACACTTAATGTCGGAATTATTACGGTCTGTGCGCATCTGCCAAAACACGATATATCGTGAATAGATGCAACCTTTGGAACTTTATATTTTATATTTTCCATCTTTATCACTCATCTTATATTCAAATGCACCGATTTTAGTCGGTGCATTTTGAAATTATTGCTCATTATTTTCCTGATTTTCGTCGGAATTTTCCTTTTTCTTCACGGAATATTTTTCCCCTGAAGTTTCATCTTCGGCATTGTTTTCCTCAGACTCTTTTTCGTCTTGCTTGACCTTTTCATTTTCAGTCTTACTCTTTTGTTTCTTTGCGTTTTCAATTTCTTCAAGAGCCTCGACTGTGGGGTTTTCACTATTCATTACAAGTTTAAACTGCTCTTCGTCCATAATTTCGTGAGTAACGAGATATTCTGCAGTAAAGTCAAGTTTATCTCTATTTTCCTTAAGCATCTTTTCCGCTGTATTATAAGCATCGCCTATAATACCTCTGATTTCAGCATCAATTTCCGCTGCAACCTTTTCGGAATAGTCACTGCCTGACGAGAAATCTTTACCAAGGAACACTTCTTCATGGCCGCTGCCGTAAACAATAGGTCCGAGTTTGTCGCTCATACCGTACTTTGTAACCATATTTCTTGCCATATTAGTGGCTCTTTCAATATCGTTTGAAGCGCCTGTAGTTATATCGCCAATAACGATTTTTTCAGCAACTCTTCCACCAAGAAGTGAAACAATTTCTTCCTGCATTTCTCTTTTTGACATATACATTCTGTCTTCCTTGGGAAGTGAAAGTGTATATCCGCCGGCTCTACCGGATGGAATTATTGAAATCTGATGAACGCTGTCCTGAGTTTCAAGCAAATGTGTAATTACAGCATGACCTGCCTCATGGAAAGCGGTGATCCTCTTTTCTTTTTCGCTGATTATCTTTGATTTCTTTTTAGGTCCTACAATAACCTTGATTGTTGCTTCTTCAAGGTCTGCCATTCCTATAAGGCGTTTGCCCTTTCTTGCTGCAAGAAGTGCTGCTTCATTGAGAAGGTTCGCAAGGTCTGCACCCGTAAATCCGGCAGTTGTCTTTGCAAGTGTATGAAGATCAACATCCTTTTCAAGAGGTTTATTTCTTGCGTGAACCTTGAGTATTTCTTCTCTGCCCTTAATATCGGGATAATTTACTGTTATCTGTCTGTCAAATCTACCGGGTCTTAAAAGTGCAGGGTCAAGAATATCAGGTCTGTTTGTTGCCGCCATAACTATTATGCCGTCATTATTTCCAAAACCGTCCATTTCAACAAGAAGCTGGTTTAATGTCTGTTCTCTTTCGTCGTGACCGCCGCCAAGGCCTGCGCCTCTATGTCTGCCCACTGCGTCAATTTCATCAATAAAAATAATTGCATTTGCACTCTTTTTTGCAGTATCAAACAAATCTCTTACTCTTGATGCTCCGACACCGACATACATTTCAACAAAGTCAGAACCGCTTATTGAGTAGAAAGGAACATT
>JAZSLO010000218.1:0-2450 GCA_045535415.1 Eubacteriales bacterium | reverse complement strand
GATGCTAACGCTAAAGCAAGTGATTTCACATTTGAGATTAAATAATAGAAAGGTGGAGTAATAATTATGAAAATTTATGAAAAGCCTATGGCTATAATCGAAAAAATCGAAGTTGAAGATGTTATCACAGCTAGCTATACTCAAGGTTCAGATGCTGAAACTGCTGCTTTGAAAGAAGCTGCAGGTGCAGATAACGTTATCTTGTTCCAGTGGTAATCTTTAATTAAGATTAACAAAAAAATTAAGAGAGTTCTTCGGAACTCTCTTTTTTTTGTTCTGACAATTATTAGTGTGATTTGTCGAATGTATTGACAAAGTTATTTTGATTTGTTATCATAAAAGCAACTAAAACCAAGGAGGCATATGCGATGTCAGAAGATAACATCAAGCTGATTTCTCAAAATAAAAAAGCAAGACACGACTATTTTATAATAGAAGAAATTGAAGCAGGAATAGAGCTTTTTGGAACAGAGGTAAAATCAGTCAGACAGGGAAAAGTGAACCTTACCGATGCATATGCGTCTGTTAATAATAGTGAGGTTTTTGTAAAAGGCATGAACATAAGTCCTTATGAACAGGGCAATATTTTTAATCGTGACCCATTGCGAGAGAGAAAACTACTTTTGCACAAAAACCAAATAAGAAAACTAATTGGTCAAATTCAGCAACAGGGATTTTCTTTAATACCTTTGAAAGTATATTTAAAAGGCTCACTTGTGAAAGTTACTCTTGCAGTTGTAAAGGGTAAAAAGCTTTATGACAAACGAGATGATATCGCAAAGCGAGACGCAAAAAGAAATATGGACAGAGTTATGAAAGAAAGGAATAACTATTAAATATGAAAACATATGACGATACTTTGGCACAAGCCGTTGTAGAACTGCTTTCAAAAAATCATATGACGATTTCCTCTGCAGAAAGCTGTACAGGCGGATTGTTTGTAAAGCTTATAACAGACATTGCCGGTAGCTCTGCGGTTTTAAATGAAAGCTATGTGACTTATGCCAATGAGGCAAAAACAAAGATTTTAGGAGTAAAAGAGGAAACTCTAAAAAAGCACGGTGCTGTTAGCGAAGAAACTGTTTTAGAAATGGCAGAGGGATTGTATAGAGTGTCAAAAGCAGATATATGTGTTGTCTTTTCAGGTATAGCAGGTCCCGGTGGCGGAACAAAGGAAAAGCCTGTTGGAACTGTTTATTCTGCTATATGTTTTAAAGGAAAAACAACCGCATACAAGCTCTTTTTTGACGGAACAAGAGAAGAGGTAAGAATGTCTGCTTGTTTTGAAATGCTTGAAAAAATGAAGGAATTATTACTGTCATAAAACAGTAATAATTTTTTTTTAAAAACACTTGCATTTTGAAAATTTATGTAGTATAATTAAATAAAAACAGAACATATGTTCGGATTTTGCGAGGTACTTATAATGGATGAAACAAAGAATGTAGTTGAAACAGGAAGAGTTGTTAATGAGGAAAAAAAGAGAGCTCTTAACTCTGTTTTTGAAGTGATAGAAAAGCAATATGGTAAAGGAAGTATTATGAAACTTGGTGACACAACTGCTGTTGATGTTGATGTCATTCCAACAGGTTCAATGACTCTTGATATGGCACTTGGTGTTGGCGGAATTCCAAAGGGAAGAGTTGTTGAAATTTATGGTCCTGAATCATCAGGTAAAACAACAGTTGCACTCCACATTGTTGCAGAAGCCCAAAAGCGCGGCGGAGAGGCAGCATTCGTTGATGCTGAACACGCACTTGACCCTGTGTATGCAAAAAATCTTGGTGTTGATATTGACAACTTAATCGTTGCTCAACCTGACACAGGTGAACAGGGTCTTGAAATTGCAGAAGCACTTGTGAGAAGCGGTGCTTTGGATGTTATTGTAATTGACTCTGTTGCAGCTCTAGTTCCAAAGGCTGAAATTGAGGGCGAAATGGGTGATTCTCATGTTGGTCTTTTGGCAAGATTAATGTCACAGGCTTTGAGAAAATTAACAGGTATCACAAGCAAAACAGGAACAACTGTTATTTTCATTAACCAATTAAGAGAAAAAGTGGGCGTTGTTTATGGTAACCCTGAAACAACTCCGGGCGGAAGAGCTTTAAAATATTTTGCATCAGTAAGACTTGATGTAAGAAAGCTTGAAGCAATTAAAAATGGTACTGAGGTTATTGGTAACAAAACAAGAGTCAAAGTTGTTAAAAACAAGGTTGCACCTCCATTCAAAGAAGCAGAATTTGATATTCTCTATGGACAAGGTATTTCTAAAGAGGGTAACATTTTGGATGTTGCAGTCAGTCTTGACATAGTCCAAAAAAGCGGTGCATGGTTCTCATTTGAGGGTGAAAGACTTGGTCAGGGCCGTGATAATGTCAGAAAATATATGCAGGAAAACCCTGATTTCACAAAAGACATCGAAGAAATGGTCAGAGAAAGAATGCTTAATA
>JAZSLO010000067.1:0-1796 GCA_045535415.1 Eubacteriales bacterium | reverse complement strand
CTCTTTTTCTTTATATAAGACTCTTTATTAATCATCATGATTATATAAGCATTATGACTCTTTGTCTTAAACATAGAGTAATTAGGGTTATGAAGATTGTTAAAGGAATAAAGAATCCTTTTGATTGTTTTTAGAGTTATAAGAAGATTACTTGAAATAAAAAAAAAATCTAAATATTGTTTAAATGTGACTTTTAAATTTAAGAAGGAGGAATAAAAACAAATACACACATAAGAAAATCATATGAAGGTGGAATTACAAAAGAAACATTTGACCTGATGAGGTCAAACCCGTATCACCGTTTTGAAGTGAATGGAAATGTCCAAACGAAAAACGGCGATACCGTCAATCTTAATCCAAGTGCTATGTAGGGTTGGTTGACTTGTCACCAATGTGGTGACCTTTGGTATGGTGGAAATTGCACCACTATACATTTGGCAAGGGGTGTCCCTTGTCTTCATCTGAACAATAAATAGCGGTATCTCTGTTGGCATTAACGGTTTGTGACAACAAACCGACAATGCCGACAGACAACATTTAAGAAAGGAGTGACAGGGAATGTCAAAAAAACAACGTTCACTATTTGTGCAGAGCATGACCGCAATAGAAGGATGTTTCTCATATAAGTATGATAAACATTCTGCAAAACACCAATGCGGTCAAGCAGAGCAAGGTTGGAGAGTGTGTAGTTTCTCTGCCAAGTCAAACCTACTTGACACGGCACACAACCTCTGCGAATACATCAAAGAGCATTACCCCGACATTGACAAGGTGCGACAGATTCGCCCGTCACACTGCCAAGAGTGGCTTGATAGCAAAGCGAAAGACGGGTGCTCATATAACACCATTGAAACCTATAAAAGCAATTTAATGAAATTGTCACGGGTTATCAACCATCATTTTGGGGTGCATACCAACTTTGAAACAAAGGTCAATGCAGAACTTATCCCCGACAGGACAAGTCCAAGAGAATTTGCCTTGACACCTGATGAGGTGCAAAGGGTCAAAGACTCTATTGGCAAACCTTGTCATTCGAGCAATTTTTTCATTTTCTCGTCATACACCTGCTGCAGAGTCAATCAAGTTTCGGTCTTACAGAAAAGACATATTACCTTTGGCGATGACGGGCAAACGGTTTTTGTGTTACTTGAAAAGGATAAGGGTGGCCGCAAAAATTTAATAGAGGTCACCGACAAGGAGTTTTATTCTTTTTGCCGTTTGCTCACATCTGACAAAGGAGATAATGAGTCCTTGTTTGGTAACATCAAACCTAATTCTGCGAATCGTTGGTTAAATAGGAAACTTGTCTCGCTTTCAATTACAATCCCACAGGCAAAGACTATCGGCACAAAGACGGTCTTAAAAAGTGGCAATCACTCAATACGTAAGGCGGCAATACAAACCTATTACAACAAGCAATATCAACATTATATTGACTTGGGTTATAGCCCCGAAAAAGCCGACAAGACAGCAAAAAGCGACTGTTGTGTCCGACTTTCGCACGGGTCTGAAAACAGGTCCGATATCATACAAATCTATCTCGGTGCAAAATCTTAAAAATTTTTCTGCGAATTTCTTGACAAATAAAAATCTATAGTTAGACTTTATATTGTAGGGTGACTTACACATAGATTTTCTTTAGGTATTTATTTAATTTTTATTTGGTGGAATTTAATATATGAAGGCGGAATGCACCGAGGAATACCCTCGGTGTATTCTGCCTTTTTCTTTGTCTGTTTGTTTTCCTACGAAAATAATTCCATCAAAGGAGCGTGTTGTATATGTACAACCCAATT
>JAZSLO010000088.1:0-2385 GCA_045535415.1 Eubacteriales bacterium | reverse complement strand
AGGCTTATAAATTCCGCATATATTTTTAATTATTGTGGTTTTACCTGCTCCATTAGGACCTACAAGACCATAAACCGAACCTTTTTTAACCAAAAGGCTCATATCATTAAGAGCATAAAAGCCGTCAAAGGTTTTAGTCACATTTGAAACCTTAATCATTCTTTGCACTTCCCTTCTGATAAATTTCATCAATAATTTTAAAAAGCTCTTCTTTTTCGTAACCTAAAAAATTCAGTTCCCCAACACATTCTTCAAGTTGCTTTAATAAAAGAGGAAGCCTTTGCTCACTCTGTTTTGTTATTCCGACAAAATAGCCTTTGGCTGCCTTTGAATAGATATATCCCTCTGCTTCAAGCGTCTTATACGCCTTTTGTATTGTATTAGGGTTTATAGCAAGACTTGATGCCAAATCTCTCACCGAGGGAATTTTATCATTTTCCTTTAAATATCCGCCAATAATCAAATCCCTCATTTTTTCACAAATCTGTTCATAAATCGGTCTTGAATCTTTAGGGTTAAGATTTATCATAGTATCACCTCCTGTGTACCAACTGTATTAATACATATAATACAGTATGTTTTTAGAGTTGTCAATAGTTTTTTAAAAAATAGTTGACAAAATTCTAAAAATATGTTAATATACATACATAATTTTATATCGTATCATAAAAGGCATTGACGAAGAGTACACAATTATATGACCTGGAGAGAGATGACGGTTGGTGCGAGTCATCGGAAACAGTTTTTGTGTTTGTAGCTTCCGAGCCGGAAGGAAGAAAGTTTTTATTATAAAAATCAGTAGAACCTTCCCGTGATTGCTGCGTTAAGGCATAGGGGTTGATTGACTCCAAGAGAGGCGGAAGAGTCCGCAATTTGAGTGGTACCGCGGGTATAGATGATTTATGCTCGTCTCAAAGAAATCAACTTTGGGACGGGTTTTTTTAGTCCCTGAAAAGGAGAGAATATAATGGATAAAATGACAGGACTTGATTTGAAAATCAAGGAAATGGCAGGAAGAATTAGAGAACTTCGTGAAATCGAGGGATTGACTCTTTCACAAATGGCACAAAAGACAGGTGTGTCAGAGGAAGAGTATTCTAACTGCGAACAAGGAAAAAGTGACTTAAACTTTGCTTTCCTGTATCGTTGTGCAAAAGCACTTAATGTAAATGTTACTGATATTATTGAGGGTACAAGCCCTAAGCTTCGTTCATACATAGTAACACGACAGGGCTTGGGAGAAGAAATTGCCCATGCACACGGAATGACATACTATAACCTTGCATACGCATTCCAAAACCGTATAGCAGAGCCTTTGTATGTTAAGAGTGTTTATGACCCTGATGCAGTTAATAAGGACATTGAACTAACATCTCACTCCGGTCAGGAATGCGACTTGGTTATTGACGGTCACTTAATGGTGCAGGTTGGAGAGCATAAAGAAATTTTAGGACCTGGCGACAGTATCTACTATAACAGTGACACTCCTCACGGAATGATTGCAGTTGACGGAAAAGACTGTACTTTCTATGCTATCGTTCTAAAGGGTGACGATTCAGAAATCCCTGAACTTGCACAAACAGAAGTTGTGACAGTAAAAAGAGCAAGTGACACAAAGCCGAGAATATATCAAAAGTTTATTGATGTAGAAGAAAATGAAAAGGGAACTCCAACATCAATTAAGTTTAAAAATACAGAGAACTTCAACTTCGCATTTGACCTTGTTGATGAACTTGCAAAGAAAGAGCCTGAAAAATTGGCAATGCTCCACATTTCAAAGGACAAAACTGAAAGAAGATTTACTTTTACAGATATCAAGAAAGCATCAAACCAGTGTGCTAACTACTTTAAGTCACTCGGAATTAAAAAGTCCGACAGAGTTATGCTTGTTCTAAAGCGTCATTATCAGTTCTGGTTTGCTATGATTGGTTTGAATAAACTTGGTGCGATTGCAATTCCTGCACCAAATCAGTTACAGGAACACGATTTTGAGTATAGATTTAATGCAGCAGGTATATCTGCGATTGTTGCAACATCTGATGACGGAGTACCTGAACAGATTGATAATGCGGCTAAAAACTGTCCTCAACTTTTACACAAACTGATTGTTGGTGAAAAGAGAGACGGCTGGAGAGATTTTAATGAAGAATATACACTTTTCAGCACTCATTATAAGAGAACAGAGGATGCACCCGGCGGCGACGATTTGATGCTTATGTTCTTCACATCAGGAACAACAGGCTATCCAAAGATTGCAGCTCATAACTATAAATACGCACTCGGACATTTCCATACTGCAAAATACTGGCACAATGTTGATCCTGACGGACTTCATTTCACAATTTCCGACACAGGTTGGGCAAAATCAATGTGGGGTAAGCTCTA
>JAZSLO010000135.1:0-2342 GCA_045535415.1 Eubacteriales bacterium | reverse complement strand
CTTGGCCTCCGACTTGTTATAAAACTCGTCGGCGAAATAATCAATATTTAATTTACATATGTAATCTTTTCGTCGCCCGTTTTTGCTTTTCTTGAAAGGAACGCCGCATCAATCGACTTTCCGTCGTCAACACTTTCAAATTCATAAACCACTCCGGGCTTTAATCTTACATTAACTCTATCTCTTGCATAGTCAACATACAAATGGTCTCTCACAGGTGCAGGTGTTAGATTTGAGAACTTATGACCGTAAAGCGGAATTATAACTGCCTGGTCGGTGAGCGATAATATATATCCCTTCTTTGAGTTTTCCCACGGGAAATACACAACCACATCACCCTCGACTGCAACGCCGTTTACCTTATCGCCGTCTTTGAGAATCCATCTTGTATCACCATCTTTTTGCGGTGTACCATCGGGGCGGTGATGCGTCATTTGCAAAAGTCTACCCATCGCCTGCTTTTCGCTATCGGAAAGTCCTCGTCTGTCGGAATACGCATCAAATACATATCCACCGTCTCTTTCGGGATAACCCTCACCGCAAAGACGGGTATAATAGTTTGCAGGAATTGAATAGATTGCGGCATTTATATAATGATTTTTAAGCCAGGAAAGGTGCATAAGTGCGCCGTCACTGTCAACAGGAAGATTCGGGCATCCCGCGATGGATATCTGCGCTCTCATTTCCTTTTCGTAAACACCCGAATGTGTGTCGTGCATTCTGTTCATATCACAGGTCGCATCAAATCTCGGGTCACCCACAGATGAATTTACAATTACATCAGGCTTTACTTTATGCGCTTCTTCATAGAACATTTCAAAGAAGAGTTTAAGTTCAGTAAGACCAATGCCTCTTTCGGGATGTGCATAAGTCTGTGTTTCGGCAGGGTCTCTTAAAATTCCGAGAAAGTCCATTTTTATACCATCTGCATTATAGCATCCGGGTGCATCCGAGAACATTTTTGTAACATACTGTCTTATAAATTCTCTTGCGTTATCGGAAGTATAATCAATAGCATAGCTTCCGGGGAACTGTCTGTAATAATCGTCATCAAAAAGATAATTTGAAATAACACCAAGTCTCTGCGCTCTTGTTTCAAATCCATTTGATGTCTTTTCAAAAAGCGGAGGCTGCCAGAGAATAACTTTATGTCCTCTGTCGTGGATTGAATCAATCATTTCTCTGAAATTGGGAAATCTTGTTTCATCCGCAAGAGGTTCCATTGCAAATGTAGGCTGCCAGGAATCGTCAATTGTGAAATTGATATTCTTTATCCCCCACACCTTTTCAGCCTCATCAAGAATTCCAAGAACCCAATCTCTGTCAATTTTGTCGCCAACTTTTGATTCGTTAATCTGGTCACCGTATATGCAGACCATAGGATTTTTCCACCACGAAGGAATGTCGGAAAATTTCTGCTCTTTGGGAGTATAGGATGTATACTTTATAAGATTTTCTCTGAACTGCGAAATTGACGAAAGGTCATCCTTCGGGAACGCAATTATAATAGAAGGAAGATTATATACACCGTTTTCGTCGCACTTTTTATTGCCGCCGCAGGACTCAACAAGGTATGACAAATCAGGCTCAATTCTGATTGTCTTTGTATCGGGAAGGTCAAGAAGACCGAAAGATGCAAGACCGTCTGAGTTTCCGAGTGTGACAACAAGTGCAGGGGGTGTGAAATATCCTTCAAGCGAAAGATCGGGCAAATTATGATAGTAAGCCATATTTTTTGTTGCATTTCTGCGAGGCTGAGGACAAAAGCATCTGTCAAATCCGTCAATATCAATACCGCCAGAAAAAGCCTTTGCTTCATATATGGGCTCATTCGGTGCAAAGAACATTTTTGCCTTTAAAATAATACAATCGTCATTAAATGTATATTCAAGATGTGCGATTTGACTTTCAAGAACAGCCGAGTTTTCAGCTATGTTTTTAACTTTCAAATCAGAATTTTTTCCGTTTACACAAAAGTTATTTGAAAGATTCATAAAGTGCTTTCCGTTTCTTGAAACCTCAAGGTTTTCGTCGGAAAGTTTATACTCATAAATTCTCATAATTTTGTCCTCCAGACACCGGTTTTTTGGTCACTCATAGTTTAACAGAAATCGAGGAAATGTCAATATGTTTTGGCGCTTTTTTATTTTTTGCGGTGTCGGCTCACGCTCCGACACCGTTTTCTTCGTGCTTTCGAACGACCGATGGTCAAAAGTCAGGGTTTTCGCCGAATGCTCTTTTGAGCATCGGCGTACTCGAACTTTTGTACTGCCACAAAAGTTCCAAAAAGGCACTGCGAGGGGACACCCCTCGCAGACACACCCCGAACGCTTCGTCGCTGG
>JAZSLO010000050.1:0-2512 GCA_045535415.1 Eubacteriales bacterium | reverse complement strand
TAATATATTGGTTGACATTGGAAAGGATTTGTGGTATTCTATTTTTTACAATGGATATAAGTATACAATTTTAAATATACGGAGGAAAAACAAATGAAAGTAATGCTTCTTTGTGATGTAAAAGGACAGGGCAAAAAGGACCAGATAGTTAATGTGTCCGACGGATATGCAAGAAACTTTTTGTTTCCAAAAAAACTTGCAGTACCTGCCGATGCTAAAGTTATGAACGATGTTAAAAATAAAGAGGCTTCCAAAAAGCATAGAGAAGAACTTGAAAGACAGGCAGCGCTTGAAACAAAGGCAAAGCTTGAGGGCTGTGTTGTAAAACTCTTTATGTCAGCAGGGTCTGACGGTAAGTTCTTTGGATCTGTAACATCAAAGGAAATTGCTGAAGAACTTGAAAAGCAGACAGGAATTTCAGTTGATAAGAGAAAGATAAATTTATCCGACCCCATAAAGAATTTCGGAACATATGCAATTGATGTAAAGCTTTACACAGAAGTTGTCGGAAAACTCAATGTTCTTATAACAAATAAGGACTAAAAAAATTTGAGAGTAAGGAAAATAGAAAGATGGCAGATTTGTTTCTCACAGAAGAAAAACTAAAAAAAATGCCCTTTTCACTTGAGGCAGAGCAGTCGGTTTTAGGTACAATAATACTTGACCCCGAAAAGATAAGAGAAACTGCGAACATACTCAAAACAGAGGATTTTTATCTTGAACAGCATCAGAATATCTATGAGGCAATGAGAAGTCTTTTTCTCATGAATAATACGATAGATGCTGTAACTTTGGTTGATGAACTTGTAAAAAGCGGCACATATGATAAGGCAGGGGGAAAGAGCTATGTTTCACTTCTTGCCCAGAGCGTTCCGTCAATTTCAAATTTGCCCGACTATATAAGAATTATCAGAGAAAAAGCACTTTTGCGCCGTCTTATTGAAGCGTCCGAAAAGATAAGTTCGATGGCATTTAGTGAAGAGGGTGACACTTCCACCATCTTGGATAGGTCAGAACAACTAATTTTTGATATTGCCGATAAGAACGAAGTAAAGGGTTTTGTTCATATCAAAGATGCAATAATTGCAAATTATCAGCATCTTGACGACCTTGTTAAAAACGGAACAGAGGCGCTCGGAACACCTACATTTTTCACTGAAATAGATAAATACCTTGTCGGAATGGCAAAGAGTGACCTTGTTCTTGTCGGAGCCCGTCCCGGTATGGGTAAAACAAGTTTTGTTCTTAATATTGCGTCTCAAGTTGCAATAAAGACAAAGAAGACAGTTTGCGTATTCTCACTTGAAATGTCAGCCGAACAGCTTGTTTCAAGAATGCTCGCGTCCGAAGCACTTATTGACTCAAGGAAAATGAGAACGGGCGAACTTACTGAAGACGACTGGGTAAAACTGGCAAGAGCATCAAGTGTCTTCTCGCAGACAGAGGTACTTATTGACGATACTGCAGGTATAACGGTTGCTGGAATGAAAGCAAAACTAAGACGAGTTAAAAATCTCGGACTTGTTGTTATTGACTATCTGCAGCTTATGCAGTCTGATAGAAGAAACGATAACAGAGTTCAGGAAGTTGCTGAAATTTCAAGATCTTTAAAACTTCTGGCTAAAGATTTGCAGGTTCCCGTTATTTGCTGTGCTCAGCTTTCAAGAGCAAATGAAGCAAGATCAGATAAAACACCTATGCTTTGAGGCCTTCGAGATTCAGGTGCTATCGAACAGGATGCGGATATGGTACTCTTTTTGCACAGAGAGGGATATTATGATAAGGATAATCCCGAAAATCAGAATCTTGCAAAGTGTTCTATTGCCAAAAACAGACATGGTGCACTTGCAACGGTAAATCTCGGCTGGCTTCCCGAATATACTAAATTTACAAATCTGGATACAACTCATGAAAGATAAAATCACAAAAGAGTATTTTGAAAATAAAGTCAGAAATACACTTTTTGAAAATAATTTGCTTGAAAAAGACAGTGGCATTGTTGTTGCGCTTTCAGGCGGTGCGGATTCGACATCACTTTTGCTATGCTTAAAAGCACTCCAAAGTGAGTATAATATTAAGGTGACAGCTCTTCACATAAATCATATGATAAGAGGAAAAGAGGCTGACAGGGATGAATTGTTCTGCAAAAGCCTTTGTGAAAGCTTAAGTGTTGATTTTGTGTGCGAGAGGGTAGATATACCGTCATTAAGTAAAGAATACAAGATGTCGCTAGAACTTTGTGCAAGACAGGAAAGATACAGGATATTTGAAGAGGTCTGTAAAAAGATAAATTCAAAAGTTGTCGCAACGGCTCATACGGCAAGCGATAATGTGGAAACTATTCTTTTCAAAGTCGGAGGCCAAGCGGTCTTAGGAAGACAAAATTTGTATTCAACTCCTTGGCTCACAGAACGACATGGCTACGATCCGACTTAGGTCTGTAAAAAGATAAATTCAAAAGTTGTCGCAACGGCTCATACGGCAAGCGATAATGTGGAAACTATTCTTTTCA
>JAZSLO010000073.1:0-20602 GCA_045535415.1 Eubacteriales bacterium | reverse complement strand
ATACAAATTTTGTCTTCCTAAGACCGCTTGGCCTCCGACTTGCCCATTCTATACAAAATTTGTCATTAAAAGACGCAGTGTCAGAACCAGCGCGCCCGAAAAAGCACATCCGCACATAAAAAACAACGCATCACGCATATTTGTTTTTCTTTTTGCTCTGACAGGTGCACAGACAAACGGCGAATTTGCGCTTTTTGACGACACTATTCTGTCTGCCTCGCTCAGAAAATCATTTTCACACAGAGTGCTTTTTGCCTTGACGGGCGAGGGTCTTACAATAAAATATGCCTCTTCAAATATGTCGCTTTCGATGTTTTTTACCACAATTACCCTTTTGGTGCATCCCTTTATCATTCCAAAACCCCTTTGTTTTATAGATTCTTTGTGTTTATTATGCACATAAACAAAATTTGGTATTCACTTAAAAGATGTTTGTTAAATGATTGTATTCGTTGAAAATTTGTGATATAATGACTTCAAGCACAGCTTGAAATCGTCGATATAAATCTCTTTCGAGATTTTCGATATGTGATTTTGGCACTCGATATGCGCACGATGTGCACTCGATATGTCGCCTGTCGGCGACGATAAAGACAGAAAGGAGGCGTCCCCGGTTTGACGGACAATCAGAAAAGTGTAGTCGAAGGTATTGTTGACAACATTACTTTTCAGAACACTGAAAACGGCTACACCGTTTGCACAATTGATTCAAAAGGCGAGATTATAACACTTGTCGGAAACATTCCTATGCTCACAGAGGGCGAATACATAAAAGCGCACGGCGTCTGGACAAACCACGCAACCTACGGAAAGCAATTCTCTGTCGAAACTTTCGAAAAAGAGCTTCCCGCAACCGCCTCCGCAATTCTTTCTTATCTGTCCTCGGGCGTAATAAAGGGAATCGGCCCCGTTACCGCAAAGCGAATTTGCGACAAATACGGCGAGGACACGCTAAAAGTCATAGAAGAACACCCCGAGTGGCTGAGTGAAATCAAGGGCATTTCCCCGAAAAAGATAAAAGAAATATCCGAAAGCTTCAAGCAGCAGTACGGTATGCGTCAGGTTATGCTGTATTTTCAGGGACTTTTAACTCCTGCACTGTCACTCAAGGTTTACAAAATGTGGGGCAACGCATCTGTTGACATTCTTAGAAACAACCCGTATCTTCTGTGCGAGCAGATTGACGGAATAAGCTTTGAAAAAGCCGATGAAATTGCCACCAAAACCGGAACTCCTCTTGACAGTGAGGAGCGTCTTTGTGCAGGTGTAAAAAGTGTTCTGACAGGAGAAATGTTCAAAAACGGAAACTGTTGTCTTCCTCTATCGGAACTTTGCGAAAAATCCTGCCGTCTTCTTTCAAGCGACAAAGAAACTATTGAATACATTATCGGCTCACTTTCGCAAAACGGCGATGTCGTGGCAGTAAAAAACAGTCTTGGTATAATTCACATATATCTTAAAATGGCTTATGACACGGAAAAATATATTGCCGAAAAGCTTCTTTTTCTCGATGAGGCGGCAATCAATATACCTATTGAAAATCCTGACGAGGAAATCGCAAAGGTTGAGGCAGAAAAGAAAATCCAGTTTGCACCTTTACAGAAAATTGCAATAAAAAATTCTGTCACACGCGGTGTTGTTATAGTAACGGGCGGTCCCGGAACAGGAAAAACTACTGTAATTCGGGCAATTATTGCACTTTTTGAAAGGCTCGGCTCAAAATTCTGTCTTGCAGCGCCAACGGGCAGAGCCGCAAAGCGAATGACTGCGGCAACGGGCTTTGAGGCAAAAACCATTCACAGACTTTTAGAGTGCGAATACCAGGATGGCGACGGAGTTACCTTCCGCAGAAACGAAGACCACTTCCTTGACGAAAAGGTTATAATTATCGACGAGGCATCAATGGTTGATATGTTCCTTTTTGCATCACTCTTAAAGGCAGTTCGTCCCGGCTCTCATCTCATCATTATCGGCGATGCTGACCAGTTGTCGCCGGTTGGTCCTGGTGAAGTGTTCTCGGATATTATAAAGAGCGAGGCTTTTATGGCAATCCGCCTTTGCGATATTTTCAGACAGGAATCTTCAAGTAGTATTGTCACAAACGCGCACCTTATAAATCAGGGCAAAATGCCGATTTGCGACAATAAGGACGACTTTTTCTTTATGTCAAGAAACACCTCAGACGAGGTTTCGTCACTTGTTTCAAGCCTTTGTTTTGAAAGACTCCCGAAGGCATATTCCTTTGATTCTTTGCAGGATATTCAGATTATCTGCCCGACGAGAAAAGGTAAGGCAGGAACTGTCAGCCTTAATGTCATTTTACAAAATCTTTTCAATCCGAGAAAAGTTTCCAAAAAAGAGCGCAATTTTCTCAATGTAACCTTCCGCGAGGGCGACAAGGTTATGATGATAAAGAATAATTACGACATTGAATGGACCGACAAAAACGGAACAGAGGGAAGCGGTGTATTCAACGGCGACATTGGTTTTATAAAGGAAATTGATGCGTACAGCGAATGTTTTTCGATAGAATTTGACGACGGAAAATTATGTGTGTTTGACTTTTCCTGCTTTGAAGAAATTGAGCACGCATATGCTATAACAGTTCACAAGAGCCAAGGCAGTGAATACCCGTGTGTTATTGTTCCGCTTATTGACATCCCTCCCGGGCTTGTTTCGAGAAATATGCTTTATACGGCACTTACCCGTGCCGGAAAAATTGCCGTATTTGTCGGCAAAGGCGAAGTAGTTGCCGATATGGTAAGAAATGCAAGAAAAGTTCACAGATACACGGGACTTTGCAGAATCCTTGGTTTAATAAAACAAAAAAATGAAAATAATAAGAATATATAAATTTACCCAATCTCAACATCGGAGGTAATATGGGCAAAAATCCAGTAAAACTTTTAGAAAATTTAACACGCACAATATGTCTTTGCGGATACGAACTTTCGGGAAAAGACGAAATAAAGAAACTGACGCAAGACTATACAGACGGCTTTTTTGACAGCGTGCAGGAATTGTGTACAGGTACACTTTTATTTTGCAGACACTGTGGAAAGCAAAATGCCAAAAAGCTTGTTTTTGACGCGCATATTGATTCAATAGGATTTTGTGTGTCACAAATTCTTGACGGCGGATTTGTAAAGGTGAATGCTGTCGGCGGAATTGACGAAAATATTGCGCCGTCGGGTGAAATTATCATTCACGGCAAAAAAGATATTCCCGCATTTTTTGTGTCAGTTCCCCCTCATCTTTCAAAAGACAAGGAAAACACAAAAGTCAAAGAATTTATTGCCGACACGGGATATTCAAAAGAAAAACTTCTCGATATTTGTCCCGTCGGAACACCTTGCACATTCAAGCATCACTTCTCTCATCTTCGTGACAATATATATTCC
Organism: Eubacteriales bacterium; assembly: GCA_045535415.1. GTDB lineage: Bacteria > Bacillota > Clostridia > Oscillospirales > CAG-382 > UMGS1387. Next base: position 17,201 of record JAZSLO010000073.1, on the reverse strand, counting down.
TCAATTTATTTTGACAACCGTATATGTATGGCAGGTATTCTGGAGGGAATACGGCTTTTATGTGACGAGAAAATATGCGACACCGATATTTATGTGTGCTTTTCGTCGGGCGAGGAAAATACAATGTCGGGTGCAAGCGCACTTTTAAATACTATTGACGCAGATGCGGTTATAGTTCTTGATGTAAACTTTGCAAAAGAAAAGACATCCAGAAACGGCGAATACATTGAAATGTCAAAGGGTGCGTCTGTTTCAATTTCGGCAACCACAAATGTGGACTTTTCAAATTCAATTCTTGAATGTGCAAAGAAAAACAACATACCGTGCCAGAAAATTGTTGAATTTACAAACACGGGAACAAATGCAAACATTCTTCCAAGGCAAAATTTTGGATGCAAATGTGCAGTTTTGTCAATTCCCATAAAATATATGCACACGTCCGTCGAAACTGCAGACCTTGATGATGTAACACACACGGCAAATCTTATAAAAGCATTTACGATAGAGTTTGACAAAAGTCAGTTTAGTAAACAGGTATACATTAAAAAGGAGGGTAAATAATTATGCAAAAATTTGATTTTTCCCTTCTTGAAAGACTTTGCCTTGCCGACGGTGTTTCGGGTTTTGAAAACCAAGTTCGTGATATTATTACCCATGAGATAAAGGATTTCTGCAACGAAGTTTATATTGATGCTCTTGGAAATGTCATAGCCTTTAAAAAGGGAAACAAAACAAGAGATAAAAAAGTTATGCTTTGCGCGCACATGGACGAGGTTGGTCTTTGCATAAAAGGTGCAAATGATGACGGAACAATGATTTTTGATACAGTCGGACTTAATGCGGATGTGCTTGCGTCAAAAAGAGTACGCATCGGCAAAGAAAATATAAAAGGTGTTATTTCAAGTCCACCCGTGCATCTCAAAAGCAAGGACGATAATAAAATCAAAGTGTCGGATTTGTATATTGACGCAGGTTTTAAGTCAAAACAGGATGCCGAAAAATACATTGGCGAATATGTTTGTTTTGATTCGGATTTTGTGAAATTCGGCGATGGTTTTATAAAAGCAAAAGCACTTGACGACAGAGTCGGATGTGCCATTATGTGCACAATTGCAAAGCAAGACCTCGAATTTGACACATATTTTTGCTTTACCGTGGGCGAGGAAGTCGGCGGTGTCGGTGCGGGAGCGGCTGCAAACAAAATCCGCCCCGATATATGCATTGTTCTTGAGGCAACAACTGCAAGCGACATTCCCGGAAACGAGGGCGCCGAGGTTGTCTGCCGTGTCGGTGAGGGTGCAGTTTGTCCCTTTATGGATGGGGGAACTTTATATGACAACGATTTGTATACAGGTATACGAGATATTGCAAAGAAACAGGGAATAAAATGCCAGACTAAATTAAAAATTGCAGGCGGAACGGATGCGTCTAAAATTCAGAAAAGCGCCTCAGGTGTGAGAGTCTGTGCGCTATCCCTTCCATGCAGATACATCCACACTCCGACAAGTCTTGCAAAGTGCGAGGATGTGGAAAGTATGCTTGAACTTTCACTTATTCTTTGCGACACAATACACACACTTTAAAAAGAGGAAAAATATATGATAGAACTTTTAAAAGAAATATCAATCATCCCGTCGGTTCCTGGAAAAGAAAAGCAAATGGTGAAGTATCTTGAGCAAAAGCTTGAAACACTTTTTGACACATACTTTTGCGACGGACTTTCCAACATATTTTTTCACAAAAAAGGCACAGGCGAAAATGTAATAATTTTGTGCCACACGGATGCCCCCGGAGTCGTGGCAACTTTCTCGCAAAACAAAAAAACTCTTATTTCCCCTCTTGGAAAGCTTGATGCAAGATCACTTGTGGGAACAAAAATAAACTTTTTTTCAGGTAAAAACGCGTTTTTGGCTTCCAATAAGAGCGCGGAGGATATAAAAACCGTATCTGACCTTTATGCGCTCTGCGAAAATGCCGAAAATCCCATCGATAGCGGCGATATCGGCTACATCCCGTCTGACATTTCGACATTTGGAAAAGACCTTGTGTGCGGTGCAAATCTTTCTTGCTTGCTTCCGCTTTGCGTACTTTTGCAAAGTGCAGAGCAAATTATAAATAATGCAAAAGGCAAAAATGTTTATTTTGTTTTCTGCTCTCAAAGCAATCTTGGCGGAAGAGGCGCAGTCTGTGCGCTTTCGGGAATAAACGCTGACGCAATTTACAATATAAGATGTATAGACGCTCCTATTGACTCAGCTCAAGGAACAAAAGGTGTGTCCTCGGGAATTTGTTTTGCTCTTTCTTCAAAAGGGTTTATATCCGAACCCTCTCTTCTTTCTGAAGCTATACAAACGTGCAAAGATAATGATATTCTATTTTCAACCTGCGCCGACGACGAAACTATTTCGGATATATCTTTTGCCTCAAAGAGTGGCAAGGGTGCGCCGGGTGTTGATATTTGCATTCCGCTTTACAATATGTATACGCTCAAAGAAACTGCAAGTCTTTCGGATTTGGAAAATCTCAAAAATCTTATAACAAAACTTATATAAAAACAACGAAAGCCCCCCGAAATTTCGGGAGGCTTTTAATATGTGCATACTCAAAACTTGTTACTCTCTATATATCTGACGGTTTTTCTTTCATAACAGACCATACAAGAGCAATTACCCACCCTATAAAAGTCCATCCGAGAAATATATTAAGTATCATAATTGCCGTTTTTTGTCTGTGATGTCTTTTAAACGCAATCAATGAGGGTACAAAATATACCGGCAACACCAGTAGTATCAAAATCATCACTATCAGGGACGCACTTGGTCCTGGAGCAGCAGTGTATGTTTCGAGCAGCATATGTTTCTCCTTTGCAATTATATAAAATAAAAAAGTGCACAGCAAAGCCATGCACCGAAAAATGCACGCTTATTTGTTACCACACAAATTTCTCTAATTACACAAGTATGCGAAAAAGAGCATGCACTTTTACCAAAGGATAAAAATACACACCTGTGTGATTAGATAATTAAATTTGTGTGGTATCTGTATTATATCATAGTTTTTGTGGAAACACAATACTTATTTATAATTTAAAATCATATGTTATTTTTTCAGCGACACATCTTTTTTCTCGTCGGTTTTTTTTCTGCTGCGGCGGTTTACACTTCGCCGCCGTTTCTTTCGTACTTTTCCAGCGATGGAAAAGTACCCAAAGATCGCTGAGAGGGGGATTTCCCCCCTCTCAGTCATACCCCCCTTTTTGGCGCTGACTTTTTTGTAGCAAGCGCACAAAAAAATATAAATTTGAAATAACTCCAGTGCTTCAACAAAAAAGATCAATGCGCCCACGGACAAGACAACTGAACTTTTCTTGATGGCTAAAGCGAGGCGCCTTGAATTTTTTATCACAAGCACACATATGGTTTTAAATTCACGGTTGCCTTGGGTGCTTTGTGTAAAAAATTCACCAGCGACAAAGCGCAAGGGGTGTGACGGCGAGGGGCAAAGCCCCTTGCGGCGCGTTTTGGGAACTTTTGCCGCGGTGCAAAAGTTCAGATGCGGCGACGCGCATAAGCCGTCGCCGCAAAAGGATAAAAAAAAAGAAACACACCCAAAAGGGTGTGTTTCTTTTTAAATCAATTTCAAACTTTACTTCTCTGCACTTGTTTCGCACATTTCGGGCATTAGTGCAAAATCAGGAGCAAATTCTTCATAGTCTTTTTTGTTCTGCAAATTTTCATCCGACAAAAGTTGTGCGCTCTCACTCGCTTTTACAACTGTAACCACAATTGTTGCCGTCTTTTTGACACCTGAACACTGGACAGTTACATAAACCGTCGCTTTTCCTTCTTTAACGGCTTTTATTATGCCATCCTCCGAAATTTCCACCTTCGAGGCAGATGATGTCCTGAAGGAAACTGTGCAGTATTTTTCAATATCAATAGGCTGTGAGTCCTTTGAAACAACGCTTACGTTCTGCATTATGTCAAGTTCATCGCCCTCGCCAAGAGTTATACTGCCCTGATTTGCAACGACATTCTGTAGCGTCGGCACGACAACAATTTCAATACTTTCGCTTGCATCTCCCGCAAAGCTCTTTGCCGTAATTGTGACTGTTCCGACGCCTATTGCCGTAACTTTGCCCTTTTCGTCAACTGTCGCAATGCTTTGGTCTTCCGACGACCACACAACATCTGAACTTACAGGCTTTTGTCCGTCAAGGCGGGAGGCAGTGGCTTTAAGTGTCAGCGTTTTTCCCTGTGCAATACTATTTGATTTTGGCTCCGTTATAGTAACCTTATCTGCACAAAGTCCCACATTTACCGTGAGCGTTGCTTTTTTACCGCCTGAAGATATTGCAGTAATTTTTGTTTTGCCTGTACTTTTCGGAACAACATTATTGTTTTCATCAATAAACGCAACATCACTGTTTGCAACCTCAAAACTTATACTTTCAGAGTGGTCGAGCGGTGAAATTGTCAGATACTCATCAAGGTTCACGCCGTCAAGACCAAGACCGAGAGGCAATGTGCTCTTTTTAAATTTAAGCGATGTTACGGGCTTATATACATCAATTGTAATTTGCTCACTTTGTGCGTCAAGTGTTGCCGACATTGGCGTCGCCCTTACAACAACCTGTCCTGTCGAAATTCCCTTGAGCACACCTTTTTCGTTTATCGAGGCAAATTCCTGTCCGCTTACAATTTCATATACAACCTCTGTGCTTACCGGCTTTTGTCCGTCAAGACGGAATGCCGAGGCTTTAAGAGTAATACTCTTTCCCGCCGCAAGAAGTGTTGATTTGACAGGTGTGAAATTCACCGCATCCGCACCGAGTCCAACTGTGATTTGCACCGATGCCTTTGCACCCGACTGGCTCTTATAAGTTATTGTTGCCTTTCCAACGCCTAACGGAATAACCGTTCCGTCATCAAGAACTTTTGCAACAGCCTCGTCCGATATTTCATAGAAAAGTGTTTCTGAATGATTTTGCGGAGTAACAGTGGGCGACAGCACAATATTCTTTCCGCCCTCGGCAAGAGAAATCTTGCTTTGTGCAAACTTAATTGTCTTTACAGGAATACAAACTGAAATTTCTATGTCCGCATATGCGCCGGAAAGAGAATCTTGCGCATAGGCTCTTATTATTGCACTTCCCACAGACAGTCCCGTTATTCTGCCGTTTTTATCAATAACCACGGCGTCATCGCCGCCGCTTCCGTTATTTTCAATTACCTCAAAATAAGTCTTTGTGCTCATTGGTTTTTTGCCATCGGCTCTGAATGCATTCGCTGAAAGCGAAAGCTTACTTCCAACCGCAACGCTCGTTGTCTTTACATTTTTAAATTCAACGCTGTCCGCTTCAAGTCCGACAGTGATAGTGCAAGTCGCTTTCTTTCCGCTATTACTCGAAACTGTAATTTTTGCTTTTCCGGGTGAAACCGCCGTAACTTTTCCGTTTTGGTCAACTGTTGCAATGTCATCGTTTGACGATTCAAACAAAAGGCTATCTGTATGGTCCTCGGGCATAGCCGAAACTCCAAGAGTTATATCATCACCGCCAACAAGCATTGAAAGGCTTGACTTTTCAAAGGAAACTTTTACTATCGGCGTGTATGCTGAAACCTTGCAAACCGCAAAAATTCCCGCTCTTGTATATGCATAAATTTCACATTCGCCGTTTCCTGTTGCAGTAACCTTTCCTGTTGAGGAAACAACAGCAACACTCTCGTCGCTTGACGACCAGGTCACCTTTTCTGTATTCTTTGTCGGAGAAAGCGTTGCTTTAAGCGTCACATATCTTCCGTATGCAAGAGATGCCTGTGTTTGCGAAAGTTTTATGCTGCTCGCATCAATGCGAACTCCTGCCTTTATTGATTTTACATATGTATTGATTGCGCTTTCAAGTTTTGTTCTGGAAGATTTTACTGACGATTGTGAAACCGAGCCGTTCGTATACTTTTCAAGAACGCTCTGCGACTCACTGATTTTGTCCAAAAGCGTGTCAACACTCTTCTCGGTTGTCCACTTTGAATCAGGATATATATCTTTTCCGCTTTCAGCGCTTACAAAAACATCTGTGCCGATTTTTGAAAGCTCGTCATTTGCTTTTTCGATAGTCTGATAAAGCAAAAGTGCCTCACCCTGATAATCGGGTCTGTCAATTACAGAAACTTTAACCTCGCACAAAACTGTGTCAGAAGATGCACTGTGAACGGTTATTATTTTTTCGCCCTCGTTTTCAGGAGTATACGGAAGAGAAATTACCTGTCCGTTTATTTTACAAATGTATGTATCTTCAAAAGCATCTCCAAACTGGTCGAAAGTCTTTGGATAAAATTCTATGCTTTCAAATTCTCCCGCAACACCTTTTACTGTAAACTCGTTTTTTGGCTTTATTTTTTCTATATCTTCAAAAATCTTTATTTCAAATGGAACGCTTTTTTCTCTTTCGACAAAGAATGCGTATCGGTCCTGCACATCATTTTCGCTTTTGGCAACAAGCGTATATTCTTTTGTCTGCGAGAAAGCACCAATCTTTATTGTGTTTGTTTCTTTATCAAAAACAACACTATCGTCTTGTGGCAAAATTTCAAAATTCACATCACGGAAATTAAAAGTTTCATATCCAAGGCTGTCATAAAGATGCACATCAAGAGTGATTTCAACATCCTCGCCAAGATTTCCGTCAACAATATATTTTTCTTCAAGATTGGAAACAAAAATCCGCTCCTCGCTCTTTAAGTTATCCGCTCTTAAATATCCTAAAAGAAGTGGTGCGTCGCCCACGCCCTCGCCTGCAACAACAACTGTTCCGTCTTTATAAAGTGCAGGTATAAAGTTTTCAAAGGTCACAACGCCTTCTTTATCCGAAACTGCCGTATCAAAATAAAGCGTTTTTTCGTCAGTCGCGCCAAAAAGCGCGTCAAGATATGTGCCCTCATCATATATTCCCTCGATAATCTTGAGAACATATTCTCTTGACGGCACACCGTTATAGAAAATTGTATAAGCACCATTATCGTCCGGCAAAAAGTCCTGCGTATCCGCAAAAACAAACGGACAAAGAACCATTGCCATTACCACAGCGCAAATCAAAAATTTCTTCATTTATATCCCTTTCCGAAAAAACATCTTAAAAATGGGCATACATCCACTTATACATTATAATTATAACACACAAAATCTTTTATTGTCAACAATATAATATATAACGCAAAAAAGCACTTTCAACCATTCACGGAAGAAAGTGCTTTTATTGTCTTTATTTTATTACTTTACAAAATTATATGCTATTCTCGGACTGCCGTCCGCAATATAGATAACACCACATTTTTCAAAGCCGTTTTCCTGCAATTTCTTTTGCATAAATGCGTTGTCGTGATGCGTGTCGCATCTTACATTATCAATTTTTGATTTGCAAAAGTCAAAGCATATTTTTGCAATTCCTCTATATTTTCCGCTTGATGCAATTCTGTGAACAGTTCCGTAATTTCCGTCATCAAGCCAATCGCCGCCCTCGATATACGAATATGTGGGGTCTTTTCCTATAATAAACGCGAAAACGCCTGCAATCTCGCCATTTTCCACGCAAACATAAAGATTGTCATTATTTATATCGTCAACAAGAACCTCATCCTGCGGATAGCCGTTTATCCACTGGTTTTTATTCCCATTTTGTCTCATAAAGTTTCTGCCAATTTCAAAAACCTTTTGAATTTCCGAAAGTTCACACAGCCTTGCTTTTCTTATTTCCATTCTTTTCTTCCTTTATCCGAACATAAAATAATCGCTTACTTTATATACATCGCCCGCGCCCATTGTTATAATCATATCGCCTTTTTGTGCCGTTTTGAGTGCCTCTGCCGCCGCATCACAAAATTCGGGAGCAAAAACACTTCCCTCTATATTATCCGAAAGTGCATTTTCCGAAAGTCCGAGATTGTTTTTCTCTCTTGCGGCAAATGTTTTTGTGCAAATAACCTTATCCGCAAGTGACAGAGCCGACACAAAATCATCCATAAGAGCAACAGTTCGTGAAAATGTATGAGGCTGGAAAACGCAAATTACTTTTCCCCGGCAAACCTTCTTTGCTGCCAAAAGCGTTGCTCGTATTTCGTCGGGATGATGTGCATAGTCGTCAATTACAACGGCTCCCGAGGGCAAAGTTCCAATCTTTTCAAATCTTCTCTTAACCCCGCCAAAGCTTTCAAGTCCCGCCTTTATGAAGTGTGCATCAATGCCGAGAATATGTGCTGCCGCTGCCGCCGCAAGTGCGTTTGACACATTATGCATTCCGGGAACTTCAAGGCTTACATGGCACAAAGCTTCTCCCTTTGCAACAATGTCAAATTCGCCAAAGCCTGTACTTATATCAAGGTTCTTGGCATAATAATCGGCTTCTTTATTGTCAACCGAGAAGTATACAACATCGCAAGATGCGCCGTTTGCCGCCCTGACTGCATTCTTGCTGTCAAGATTTATAACTGCAACATTTTCATCGTGTCCGCTGTCTGTATTTATAAATGTTTTAAACGAATCTACTACATTTTCAAGATTTCCAAAAAAGTCAACATGGTCAAGCTCGACATTTAAAACAACTCTGACTGTCGGGCGCATTTCGTGATATGAATTTTTGTATTCACACGCTTCAAAAACCGCCGTATCGCCCTGACCGATTTTATATGTAGATTCAATATACGGAATATACGCTCCCGAAAGAATTGTTGCATCTGTCTGTGCTGTGAGGAAAATATGCGACACAAGTCCTGTAGTCGTTGACTTTCCGTGAGTTCCCGCAATTCCGACAGAATGTGGGAAAGAGCCTGTTATAAGTCCTAAAAGATGCGCTCTTGAAATAATGTTAAGACCCTTCTCTTTTGCCTTTATCATAACAGGGTCGTCGTCTTTTATTGCTGCAGTATAGCAAAGAGTGGAAAAATCCGAAAGGTCAACAGTATCGTATGTATAATCCACTTTTATGCCCTGTCTTTCAAGGCTTTTTGTTGTTTCGGATTCTTTGAAATCGTATCCTGCAACCTTTATTCCCTTGCTCTTTAGAATAAGGGCAAGACTTGACATACTTACTCCGCCGATTCCTGCAAAATATACACTTTTAAGATTTTGAACCCCAAAATTTTCTGCCAAAACAAAACCGCCTTTTCTTTGAATTTTTTATATGAATAAAACCAAATTTCATGAAAATAATAGTAATATCACCATTTTACTTTAAGGAGATAAGACTTATGGAAATTACCGCCGTTAAAATCAGAAAAACCTTTGAAAACGAGCCTCTTAAAGCCGTTATGAGTGTCACCTTTGACGACTGCATTGCCGTTCATGATGTAAAAATCATAAATGCACAAGGGCGATACTTTGTCGTAATGCCCAGCCGAAAAAATGCAAGCGGCGAATACAAGGACATCGTTCACCCCATAAATTCGCTTTTTCGTCAGAAAATGGAAAAAGTGCTTATTGACGCATATCTTGAAAGTCAAAAGCAAGCTTTGGAGGTTTAATGCTTTTTCTGCCGCAAAAAGCGGCACATACATAAACGCAAAAATTTGCGGTACAAAGCAAGATCACACACCGAAAAATCGAAAAGTATTTATATTCGTCCTCTGCCGGATATGCTCAGTCAAGGTAAACTTACGGCACATCACCCGTATCACTTAATGCTGCTCGGTTCCCCGCCTGACATGGTTCATGAGGAGTAATTGCGCAAGGCCCGAACCTCATCACATACCCGCACATGACAGCAACACAAATAGCATCCCTCAAATTCGGAAGCCATCCCTGCTATAGCGGATTTCAGGTTCAGGACGCCGCTACTGTCCCGACTGGTGTGACCTTGCTTTATACCGCAAGGTGCAAGTATTTAAATTTATTCAAAAGCCGCATGTAGTATAACATATATGTCAAAAAAAATCAAGAGCCATTATTTTCAGTTCTATTTTTCCCCATCGTGCGCCGTATATTCACACATTTGCGCCGTTTTTGTGTACTTTTCACGCTATATTTACTTGACAAAATTCAAAAGGTGGTTTATAATGACTTTTGTAAAGTGATGATATGGGACAAGAGGGCATTTTGTTTGCATCAAAGAGAGGGTTTGAGGGTGTAAATAACCTATGCAAAGTTTGCTTTTACCACCCATTAGCGCAAAAAGGTAACAATTTTTGCCGCAGGTCTGCGTTATGGACTTTTGAGGGACAAATTCTTTTGTCTGATTACGGGTGGAACCGCGATAAATTTGTTTTATTGCCCCGTACTGTGAAAGATTCGCAGTACGGGGTTTTATTTTTTGAAAAATAAAAAAATTAACTATATATTCCGGAGGAAAAAACATGATTAACATTACTTTGAAAGACGGAAGTTCAATTTCCGTCGAAAAGAGCTCAAAAGGCTACGAAATTGCCGCAAAAATAAGCGAAGGACTTTCAAGAGCCGCAGTTGCTATGAAAATTGACGGCGTAGTTTGCGAAATCAACACCCCTGTGGAAAACGACGCAAAAATTGAATTTCTCACATTCTCCGACGAGGAAGGCGCAAAGGTATACAGACATACTGCAGCGCATGTTCTTGCACAGGCAGTAAAGCGTCTTTACCCCGAGGCAATTCTTGCATTCGGCCCTGCAACTGACGAGGGATTTTTCTATGACATTGATGCGCCCGCATCTTTCTCACCCGAAGCGCTCGAAAAAATCGAGGCTGAGATGAAAAAGATTATAAAGGAAAATATTCCTGTTGTAAGACAGGTGGTTTCAAAGAGCGAGGCTCTTGAAATTATGCAAAAGCGCGGCGAAATATACAAGGTTGAGCACATAAACGAACTTCCCGAGGGCGAGGACATTACAATCTACACTCAGGGCGAATTTATTGACCTTTGTGCAGGTCCGCACCTTACATCAACAGGAAAACTCAAGGCAGTAAAGCTTACACAGTGCACAGGTGCATACCTTCACGGCGATTCAAAGAACAAGATGCTCCAGAGAGTTTACGGAACTGCGTTCCCCAAGAATTCTGATCTTGAAGAATATCTTGCAATGAAGGAAGAGGCTAAAAAGCGCGACCACAACAAACTCGGCCGTGAACTTGAAATCTTCACAACAGTAGATTACATCGGTCAGGGACTTCCCATTATGCTCCCCAAGGGCACAAAGATTCTCCAGACACTTCAAAGATGGGTTGAAGACACAGAAGAAGCGTGGGGCTGGGAAAGAACAAAGACTCCCCTTATGGCAAAGAGCGACCTTTACAAGATTGCAGGACACTGGGATCACTACAAGGAGGGTATGTTTGTAATGGGTGACGAGGAAGACGGAAAAGAATGTTTTGCACTTCGTCCTATGACTTGTCCTTTCCAGTACCAAGCATATCTTAACAGAGCACGCTCATACAGAGACCTTCCTATGCGTCTTGGCGAAACTTCAACACTTTTCAGAAACGAAGATTCGGGCGAAATGCACGGTCTTATAAGAGTAAGACAGTTTACAATTTCAGAGGGACATCTTATGTGTACTCCCGACCAGCTTGAAGGCGAATTCAAGAAGTGTCTTGAACTTACAAATTATATGATGGAAACACTCGGTCTCAAGGAAGACCTCACATACAGATTCTCACAGTGGGACCCCGACAACAAGGAAAAATATGTAGGCACACAGGAACAGTGGGATGAGGCTCAGGGAATTATGAAGAAAATCCTTGACGGTATCGGAATTGAATACAAGGTTGGTATCGGTGAGGCGGCATTCTACGGTCCTAAACTTGACATTCAGATAAAGAATGTTCACGGAAAAGAAGATACACTTGTTACAATTCAGGTTGACCAGATGCTCGCTGAAAAGTTCGGCATGGAATATGTTGACAAGGATGGCGAAAAGAAGCATCCTTATATTATCCACAGAACAAGTATCGGCTGCTACGAAAGAACTCTTGCACTTCTTATCGAAAAGTATGCAGGTGCGTTCCCAACATGGCTTGCGCCCACACAGGTTAAGGTAATGCCAATCAGCGACAATCACCTTGAATATGCAAAAGGCGTTATGGAAGCTCTCAAAAAAGCAGGTGTTAAGTGCGAACTTGACGACAGAAACGAAAAGATTGGCTACAAGATAAGAGAAGCACAGCTTGAAAAAGTTCCCTATATGCTCATAATCGGCGAAAAGGAAATGGCAGAGGGCAAGGTTGCAGTCCGTTCAAGAAAGAATGGCGATATGGGTGCTGTTCCGGCAGACGAATTTGTTGCAGCAATTGTAACGGAAATCGCTGAAAAAGCAAGATAAAAAATTCGGAGGAAAGTAAAATGGATTGTCTTTTTTGTAAAATAATTGCAGGCGAAATTCCTTCAAACAAGGTTTATGAAGACGAATATATTCTCGCATTTCACGATATAAGCCCTATGGCTCCCGTGCATGTGCTTGTAATTCCAAAACAGCATATTGCATCGGCAGATGATGTGAATACAGAAAATTCTGTTTATGTGCAGAAGATTTTTGAAAAAATCCCTGAAATTGCAAAAACACTTGGTCTTACAAATGGCTACCGCGTAATTTCAAATTGCGGTGATGACGGATGCCAGAGTGTAAAGCATTTGCATTTCCACATTTTAGGCGGAACAAAACTTCCCGAAAAAATGGCGTAACTTTTTAAATTTCTTTTGAAAAGAGGTCTTTAGAATGGAATATTACAGAATTAAAGTTGCAGGTCTTGAAAGAGATTTGCCCATATGTGCAATATCCGACAAACTTAGTATTGCAGGATTTGTACTTCTTGGCGACTATGAACTTACAACTGCGTGTGCAAAAGCACTCAACGAAAAACTTCCGCCTCACGACTATCTTATAGCGCCCGAGGCAAAAAGTCTTGGACTTATAAACGAAATGGCTCGTCTTGCGGGAGAAAAAAAGCACATCCTTGCAAGAAAAGCGCCAAAGGCTTATATGGTAAACCCCATAAGTGTTACAGTTCAGTCAATAACAACCGCAAAGGAGCAGACTTTGTACCTTGACGGTGTTGATGCGGCTCTTATGAAGGGCAAAAGAATTGTTATTGTTGACGATGTTATAAGCACAGGCGAATCTTTAAGGGCAGTTGAAGAACTTGTAACTATGGCTGGCGGCGAAATTGTGTGCAAGGCGGCAGTTCTTGCCGAAGGGGATGCCGCAAAGAGAGATGACATTGTCTTTCTTGAAGAGCTCCCTCTCTTTTTCAAGGACTGAAAAAGTGACAAATAAAGATAAAAAGCCAAGCGTTTGTTTTTACACGCTTGGTTGCAGAGTAAATCAATACGAAACAAGGGCGATAGAAGAGCAGTTTGAAAAGAGCGGTTTTGAAATTGTACCTTTTGGAAAAGGTGCAAATGTCTATGTTGTAAACACCTGCACTGTAACGGGCGAGAGCGACAGAAAGTCAAGGCAGATTATAAGAAGATGCTCAAAACTCGGCGGAGAAAATGCTCTTATATTCGTGTGCGGCTGTATGTCGCAGACAAACAAAGAGGCGGCAACCAAAATAGAGGGTGTCACCGCCGTTTTCGGAAGTGCCGACAAACTTCAAATTGTACCTCTCGCAAAAGAACTTCTCGAAAAAAGACAAAGTCAGCCTCTTTGCTTTGTAAAAGACATATATTCCTATGACAAAATCGAGGATATGTCGGTCAGCGGGAGCGACAACACAAGAGCCTTTGTCAAAATAGTTGACGGATGCGAAAACAAATGCTCATACTGTATAATCCCGACGGCACGAGGAAAAATACGCTCAAAGAAAATTTGTGATATTGTAAAAGAATGTGAGAATATCACAAACATTTCAGGATGCCGTGAAATTGTGCTTACAGGCATTGAAACTGCGGCTTTCGGAAAAGATACGGGTGAAAATCTTTGCGATTTAACTCGCGAAGTTTCAAATATTAAGGGTGTTTCAAGAATACGCTTTGGCTCTCTTGAGCCAACGCTTATAACCGAGGATTTTGTAAAAGCTTTAAGCGATATTCCAAAGGTTATGCCGCATTTTCATTTGTCACTCCAAAGCGGAAGCGACAAGGTTCTTGCGGATATGAAACGAAAATACAACACAAAAATGTTTTATGAAAAAGTGTGCATTTTGAGAAAATATTTTAAAGATGTACTTCTTACAACAGACATTATTGTGGGTTTTCCGAATGAAAGCGAGGAAAACTTTGAGGAAACCTTGAATTTTGTGAAAAAATGCGAGTTTTCTTATGTGCATATTTTCCCGTATTCCGACAGAGTCGGGACTCTGGCAAGCAAAATGGACGGAAAACTTTCAGAATCCGTAAAGCACGAGAGAGTTTCTTTGCTTTCGGATGTTATGCTCAAAACAAGAGAAAAAATTCTCTCGCAGTATATTGGAAAAGAGGCGCAGTTTCTTTGCGAAACTTCAAAGGGCGGTTTTTATTCGGGGTATACCGAGAACTATATTGAAGTGAAACTTCCCGAAAATTGTGCAAAACTCAGCCCTAACGATATTGTTAAAATAAAACTCTGTGATATAAGTGAAAATTGCGAATATATTCTCGCACAACTTGTTTAATTTTTGAGGAAGAAATGACAGATAACATTATAAGTGCAAAAAATCTTGTTTTCACATACGAAAACGAGGAAGAAAAACTCCGTGAAAAAATACCGGCGGCATTAAAAGGCGTCAGCATTGATATAAAGCGTGGCTCTTTTTGTGCAATTATCGGTCATAACGGCTCGGGAAAATCAACTCTTGCAAAACTTTTGTCAGGTGTCTTCAAAGCTACCGAGGGACAGGTTGAAATATACCCCAAAGGTAAAAGCACACCTTTACTTGCATCAAACATCGATGATAACTTTGAAATAAGAAAATGTGTGGGTATGGTGTTCCAGAATCCCGACAATCAGCTTGTTTCAACAATTGTTGAGGATGATGTTGCCTTTGCGCCCGAAAATCTCGGCATTGAAAGTTCAGAGATTCGAAAAATCGTTGATAAATCCCTCTCGGATGTGGGACTTTCGGAATATGCACTTCACGATACACATAAGCTTTCAGGAGGACAAAAGCAGAGAGTTGCCATTGCAGGCATCCTTGCAATGAATCCCGAATGTATAATTTTTGACGAATCAACGGCAATGCTCGACCCGAGAGGCAGACGCGATGTCATGGACATTATTTTGAATCTCAAAGCACAGGGCATTACTGTTGTTCTAATAACTCACTATATGAACGAGGCGGCAATGGCTGACGAGATTTTTGTCATAAACGACGGAAAAATGCTGACATCGGGAACGCCAATGGAGGTTTTTTCAAGACACGACCTTTTATGTGGCGCAAGTCTTGAAGAACCGGGCGCAAGACTTCTTTGCGAAAAGATAAAGTCTCTCGGTGTTGATATTGACACCTCAGATATTATTGATGAGAAAAGCGCAGTCGAGGCAATAAAATGTCTTTTCGACAAAAAGGCAGGTGGCAAAAATGCTTGAATTTAAAAATGTAAGTTACATTTACGGCAAAGACACCCCCTTTGAAATGGCGGCACTCCAAGATATAAACATAAAAATCAAAAAAGGCAAAGTTACGGGCATTATCGGTCATACAGGCTCGGGAAAATCAACACTTTGCCAGATGACAAATGCTCTTGTTAAGCCAAGTTCAGGACAGGTACTCTTAAACGGCGAGGACATCTGGGCAAAGGGATATGACACAAAAAGCGTGAGATTTAAAGTCGGACTTGTGTTCCAATATCCCGAATATCAGCTTTTTGAAGAAACAGTTGAAAAGGATATTGCATTTGGACCCAAAAATATGAAGCTTTCAGATGCCGAAATCAAAGAAAGAGTGCAAATGGCGGCGCATTTTACGGGAATTACTCCCGATATGCTCGAAAAAAGTCCGTTTGAACTTTCGGGTGGTCAGAAAAGGCGTGTTGCAATTGCAGGAAGTCTTGCAATGAAGCCCGATATGCTTGTTCTTGACGAGCCTGCGGCAGGTCTTGACCCAAGGGGAAAAACTGAAATTCTGTCGGGACTTTGTCAGTACAGAGAACAGACAGGAACAAGTCTTGTCATAATTTCTCACTCAATGGAAGACATCGCGCTTTACTGCGACGAGATAATAACGCTCTCGGGCGGAAAAGTTCTCACCAGCGGCACTCCAAAAGATGTTTTCTCAAAGGGTGATTTAATTGAAAAGCACGGACTGTCACTTCCCGAGGTTACAAGTATTCTTTTAAAACTTAAAAATCTCGGTTACGACATTGATACCACTCACTTTACAATAGACGAGGCCGCACAAGAAATTGCCCTTGCCTTATCAAAAGCATAAACGCTTTAGGAGAAGAAATGAAGAAAAATCACGAAATTGATATGTGCACAGGCCCAATCTTTAAAAAGCTTGTAATTTTTGCTGTGCCTATTATACTTACTGTTATTCTTCAGCAACTTTTTAATACAGCAGACCTTATTGTTGTCGGCAAGTTCGGAAAGTCAGGCGCTCTTGCATCTGTTGGTGCGACAACTCCCGTTACAAATCTTCTCGTAAACCTTTTTAACGGAATGAGTATCGGTGCGGGAGTTTGCATTGCAAGATATTACGGCGCGAAAAACGAGAAAGATGCACAGGAGTGTACGCATACCTGCGTTGCATCGGGAATACTGTTTGGCGTTATACTTGCAATAATTGCAATGTGTCTTGCAAGACCGCTTTTAAATCTTCTTTCAACACCCGACGATATTATAGACGGCGCAGTTTTATATATGCGAATATATTTTTCGGGTATGCCCTTTATACTCCTCTTTAATTTCTGCGCATCAATGCTCAGAGCCGTTGGCGATTCGAGGAGAACACTTATTATAATCTCGCTTGCGGGAGTTTTAAATGTAATATTAAATCTCATATTTGTTATTTTTCTGCATCTCAATGTTGCTGGTGTTGCGCTTGCAACGGTTTTGTCGCAGTGCTTTGCGGCAGTAATGGCAGTAAGATATCTTATGAACTACGACGGATTTTTGAAACTTGACCTCAAAAATTTAAAAATCAACTTAAAACAGTTAAAATCTGTTGCCCTTATCGGAATTCCGACAGGGGTTCAGGGGAGTCTTTTTTCAATCTCCAATATGACAATCCAGTCAGCGATAAACTCTTTTGGAACAAGCGTAATTCAAGGCTCAACGGCAGCAGGAAACATCGAGGGGTACATATTCCTCTTTATGAACAGCATT
>JAZSLO010000185.1:0-3210 GCA_045535415.1 Eubacteriales bacterium | reverse complement strand
CAATATCGCCAAGGTCACAAAGTTCCATTTCGTAACGTGTGTCGGGCTTGTCAGAACCGTAACGTTCCATAGCATCTTTATAAGTAAGTCTTGGGAGTGGCAACTGAATATCAACGCCCATAGCTTCTTTGAATACTCTCTGAATATAGCCTTCGCCCATGCCCATAACGTCATCAACGTCAACGAATGACATTTCAAGGTCAATCTGTGTAAATTCAGGCTGTCTGTCGGCTCGAAGGTCCTCGTCTCTGAAGCATCTTGCAATCTGCATATATCTGTCAAAGCCTGCAACCATCGAAAGCTGTTTATAAAGCTGCGGCGACTGAGGAAGTGCATAGAACGAGCCTTTATGAATACGGCTGGGAACTACATAGTCTCTTGCTCCCTCGGGTGTGCTTCTTATAAGCATTGGAGTTTCAATTTCGATAAAGCCGTTTTCGTCAAAGTAATCTCTTGTGATTTTGGTAATCTTATGACGGAGAAGAAGATTGCTCATAAGATCAGGTCTGCGAAGGTCAAGATATCTGTACTTTAATCGAAGTTCCTCGTTTGACTTGCAGTTTTCAACAATCTCAAAAGGCGGTGTCTGTGATTCTCCAAGAATTTTAATCTCATCCGCATAAACTTCAACGTGTCCTGTGGGAATAGTTTCGTTTTTGCTTGAACGCTCTCTTACAACACCCTCGACACTTATTACATATTCACTTCTTGCACTCTTTGCTTTTTCAAAAACTTCTCTGTCTGTTTTTTCATCAAGTGCAATCTGAACAATACCCGTTCTGTCACGAAGGTCGATAAAGCAAAGTGTACCAAGGTCTCTTTGCTTTTGTACCCAGCCCATAACTGTTACTTTCTTTCCTATACAATCATCAAGAACCTGACCGCAATAGTGAGTTCTTTTTGTGTTTCCCAAAAATTCTGCCATTTTTATGCCTCCTTGTAAATGCTTTTATACAAGATTCTTTGCAATATCGCAAAGGCTTATTTCTTTTGAGTTTTCTTTATTATTCATATCCTTAAGGACTGCTTTTCCTGATTCAAGTTCGCTGTCACCTATTACCAGAACATATTTTGCACCGATTTTATCAGCATATTTCATCTGAGCTTTCAAACTTCTTGAAACTATATCGCATTCTGCGAAAATTCCCATCTTTCTGAGATTCTCACATTCTTTAAGTGCAAAGCCCTGTGCCGCCTCGCCCATTGATGCAATATAAATATCAGGCTTTGCTATCTCCGGAAGTTCACCTTTGCCATCTTCGGCTTTTTTCTTTAATGCTAAAATAAGTCTTGTAAGTCCCATTCCAAAGCCGATTCCTGAAATATCGGGGCCTGAAAGTTCACTAACAAGTCCGTCATATCTTCCGCCGCCGCAAACCGTGCTCTGTGCTCCTATATCGTCTGAAATAAATTCAAATACCGTCTTTACATAGTAGTCAAGGCCTCTTACTATCATAGGATTTATTTTATAATCTATTCCAAGATTTGTAAGTGCACCTTTAAGAGTTTCAAAGTGGCCGTTACAATCATCGCACAAATGCTCAACCGTCTTTGGTGCATCCTTTGCAATATCTTTGCATATAGGACTCTTACAGTCGAGAATTCTTAGAGGATTTGTCTTCAATCTTTCCTTGCAAGTGGGGCAAAGTTCATTTTCATACTTTGCAAAATAATCGCAAAGCGCCTTATGATACTTCGGTCTGCACTCGGGACAACCTATTGAATTTATATAAAGTGTTGTATCAATATCAAGATCGCACAAAACCTTTCTTGCAAGTGCAATTACGCTTGCATCGGCATATGCTGACTCAGAACCGAAAAGTTCAACACCAAACTGATAAAACTCTCTTGATCTTCCTGCCTGAGGTTTTTCATATCTGAAAAACGGGCCAAGATAGTAAAGTTTCAAAGGCATTGCCTCGTTATAAAGTCCGTTTTCAATAACGCTTCTTACAACACCCGCAGTTCCCTCGGGACGAAGGCAGTATTCTGTGCCCTCTCTGTCATTGAGAGTGAACATTTCTTTCTGTACAATATCGGTTGTGTTTCCGACACCCCTTTTATAAAGTGAAGAATACTCAAATGTGGGGATTCTTATTTCGTTGAATCCTGCATTTTTTGTACACTTGCGAACTGTTTTTTCAATTTTGTGCCATATTGCCGTTTCCTTTGGCAATATATCAAGCGTGCCTTTTGGCTTTTGAATGATCATTCCGAAATGCTCCTTTGGAGATTTATTTTTTGTAGTTTAAAAGATAATCCACAAAATCATAAACTGTTTTTTGCTGACCTTGTGAAAGTTTTTCATAAAGGGGCTGAATATCAAGTGCTTTTGTCTTTTTCTGCGCCTTTTTATCCTGTTTTTCAAGACTTTGTCCCGTACAGAAAAGATAGTCTTCCATTTCAATGCCGCCAAGACTGTTTTCACTTATTTTCTTTATAAGTTTTAGTCCCGGGGCATTTTCCTGACCGCACATAAAAAGTTTTCTCATTTGTACATAGGAGATACCGCAGTCAAGTGCAAACTGTCTTTGAGTTCTGTCGCCTTTGGCTTTTTCAAGCAAAATTGCAAACAGTTTTTTATTGAATGCCGCTCTTGTCTTGCTCATCTTTACTCCTCCCATATACTTTAACTAAATAATGATACCACAAAACACTCACATTTTCAAGCGTTTTACTCAAAAATAAGCCAAAATTGTGCAAAAAAAGGCTGTGGAAAACTTCCACAGCCTAAAATTTGTCAGATTATCTCTTTGAAAGAACTTCGTTTTCGTATTTTACAACTTCGTCATACCATGACTTATCAGAGGCAACACCCTGACGAGCACAGTATTCTGCCCAAATGTCGCCAAAAGGTAAAGTCTTAACTTCTTCCTGCATTACAAGAAGTTCTGTAAGTTTGTTTTCGTCCTGAAGCTTTTTGAGTGCAGCGTTGGGAGTACAAAGTGCCAAAAGGAGAGCCTTCTGCATACTTCTCATGCCAACCGCCCAGGCTGCAATTCTGTTAATGCTTGCGTCAAAGTAGTCAAGAGCAATATATACTCTTTCAAGAGCATCGCATCTTACGATTTCCTTTGCGATTTCCTTTGTTTCATCATCAAGAATGAGTACTTGGTCACTATCCCATCTTACACCTCTTGTTACATGGAGAGCAACTTCAGGGAAGAAAGTGAGAAGTGCGGGAATCTTGTCGGAAACAACTTCTGTGGG
>JAZSLO010000020.1:0-7619 GCA_045535415.1 Eubacteriales bacterium | reverse complement strand
GCTCTCGCAGCAGTTATGGCTCTTGCCCTTGTTGCTTGCGGCGGCGGAAACAGCAGCAGTTACACTGCAAACAATGACAAGTATTTTATCGGTGGTACAGGCCCTCTTACAGGCGGTGCTTCCAGCTACGGGATTTCCGTTCAGCAGGGTGCTACTCTTGCAGTTGGACAAATCAACGCAAAAGGCGGTCTTAATGGTGTAAACTTCAAGTTTGACATCAAAGACGACCAGGCTGCTGCCGACAAGGCATCCACAGCTTATGACCAGCTCTTCGAAGCAGGTATGCAGATTTCTACAGGTTCCGTAACATCCGGTTCCTGCGAAGCTTTCTCCGCAAAGGCTGCTGCTGACAATCTCTTCTACATGACACCCTCTGCATCCGCAGACATCTGTATTGCACCTGCAAACGGTTTCCGCGTATGCTTCGGTGACCCCGACCAGGGTATCCTTGCAGCCGAAGAACTTACTGCAAACTTTGAAAACATCGGTGCCATCTACGACAAGAGCGATACATACTCTTCAGGTATCTACGAAGCGTTTGAAAAGAAGATGGCAGAACTCGGCGTTGAATTCAAGACTCAGTCTTTTGACGCTGAAAACAAGAAGGACTTCTCAACTCAGGTTGAAGCCCTCAAGGATTGTGATGTTATCTTCCTTCCCTTCTACTACACAGAAGCAGGTCTTGTTGCAAAGGCTGCAGTAGCAAAGGGCTGCGATGCAGTTCTCTTTGGTTGCGACGGTCTTGACGGTGTTGCAGGACAGGTTGACGAAACAGTTACAAACACAATCAAGTACATCACTCCCTTTGATGTTAACAGCACAAACGAAAAGGTTGTTGCATTCGTTACAGCATACGAAGCAAAGTACGGCGTAAAGCCTGACCAGTTCGCTGCTGACGGTTACGATGTTGTTATGGCAATCTTTGCTGCAATGCAGAAGGCTGGCATTAACGATGTTACAATCGCTCCCGACGCTCTTTGCGAAATCGTAAAGGCTACTATCACAGCTGAAGACTTCGTGTTCGATGGCGTTACAGGCACAATGACATGGGATGAATCCGGTGCTGCTACAAAGGCTCCCATTATCGTTGAACTTGGCAAATAATTTTTACTCAGTTTAATTTAATGGCGCAGGGCACGGCTTTGCCGTGTCCTGCACAAATTCTTTTTTTGACAGCCGCGATGTGTCTTGCGGCTGAATTTTGCTTTTTTAATCCGGCTTGGATTAATCAGAAGTTAGGAGCAATGTTTATGATAACACTGATAGACGGACTTAGCCTTGGCAGTATATACGCTCTTATTGCCCTTGGCTATACAATGGTATACGGTATTGCAAAGATGCTTAACTTTGCGCACGGAGATGTAATAATGGTCGGTGCCTACGCGATTATGATTACACTCAGCTACACGGTATCTCCGCTTGCAGCTATTGTTGCGGCAATTGTTTTGTGCACCGTTCTTGGAATTTTGATTGAAAAAATTGCTTACAAGCCCCTTCGCGGTGCTTCCCCTCTTGCAGTTCTTATTACTGCAATTGGCGTGAGTTACTTTTTACAGGGTATCGCGCAGCTTGTATTCGGCTCGCAGCCAAAGCCTGTCGGCTCTGCATGGAAACTGCCTGCAATTCCCTTTCTCAACAATCTTGGAATTACCACATCGGCAGCCGTTACGCTTGTGTGCGGTATCATAATCATGATTGCTCTTACACTCTTTATTAAATTCACAAAAACAGGTTGCGCTATGGTTGCCGTCTCCGAAGACAGAGCAGCGGCTGTTCTTATGGGCGTAAACGTCAACAAAATCATTTCCGTAACATTCGCTATCGGTTCTGCTCTTGCGGCTTTTGCCGGAATGTTCTATCTTTTCCAGATTCCCAACGCAGAGCCTACCCTTGGCGCAATGCCCGGTATCACAGCCTTTACTGCAGCCGTTATCGGCGGTATAGGTTCAATTCCCGGTGCAATGGTTGGCGGTGTTCTTTTAGGGGTTATTGAAAAACTTTGTCTTGCATCTCCCCTTTCATCCTACACCGTTGCCGTAAAATTCAGTTTACTTATTATCATTCTCCTTGTTAAGCCCACAGGGCTTCTTGGCAAGGTAACCAGAGAGAAGGTGTGAGAATGCACTCAAAAAAATTCAATTTAAAACATTATATAAACTATATTCTTGTTCTCGCACTGCTCATTTTCGGTGTAGTCAGCCTTATGACAGGCTCTTTGCGTGCGTCAACCGCCCAGCTTCTTTCTCAGATGGGCTACAGTATCATTCTTGCGGTTTCCCTCAACTTTGTTGTTGGTTTTCTTGGCGAACTCAGCCTTGGTCACGCAGGTTTTATGTGTATCGGCGCTTATGTCGGCGGTCTTTGTGCTATTCTTTTAAAGCAGCATATTTTACCCGGAATGAAGCTTCCCGTTATTATTATTGCAATGATTGTCGGCGGTGCTGTTTCGGCTCTCTTTGGTTTTATTATAGGTCTTCCCTCTTTGAGACTTAAGGGAGACTATCTTGCAATTGTTACACTCGCTTTTGGTGAAATTGTAAGAAACATTTTTATGAATCAGGAAATTTTCGGCGGGGCAAGAGGTCTTTCAACTGTCAGCCTCACCTATGATACAAGACAGTCACCCACGCTCTTTATCGTAACACTGATTGTTGCTCTTATAATGCTTATTGTTATTCAGAATCTTGTAAAGAGTAAGCACGGTAGAGCAATCACGGCTATTCGTGACAACGAAATTGCGGCAAAGGCGATGGGTATCAATGTCACATTCTACAAACTCTTCGTATTTGTTGTTGCCGCTTGTTTTGCCGGCTTTGCGGGTGTTATATACGCCCACACAACATCTCCCGTTCTCTATACATTCTTCTCATACAACTACTCAATTGAAATTCTTGTAATGGTAGTTCTCGGAGGAATGGGAAGTATTTCAGGTTCAATTCTCTCGGCAGTATTTATTACAACAATGAACTTTATGCTTCAGAGCCAGCTTTCAGGCGACCTTGCTTCTCTGAGAAATGTCGTTTATGCAATTATTCTTATAGTTGTTGTTATCTTCGGCAATGCTCCCGCAATGAAGACTTTCAGAGAGCGTTACAGTTTGGGAGCACTTCTTGGAAGACTCTTGAAAACAAACACTTTTGATGCATCAAAGAGAAAAGATGACGAGGCAAAATGGGCAAGAGTTCCCACAAAAATCAAGATGGACGCTCTTCTTTCAACAGATTTGAACTCCGATGACAACTCGGAACACACAAAGGAGGGCAAATAAGATGAGTAAAGTTTTACTTCAGACAAACGACCTTGGTATTACATTCGGCGGTCTTAAAGCCGTTCAGGGTATAAATCTTACCATAAGCGAAAAAGAACTTTGCGGTCTTATCGGTCCTAACGGTGCCGGTAAAACAACCGTATTCAACCTTCTTACAGGTGTTTACAAACCCACAACGGGTTCATTCACCCTTGACGGTCAGGTTCTTTCGGGCAAAAAGCAGGAAATTATAAACCGCAAGGGTATTGCGCGTACATTCCAGAACATAAGACTTTTCAACAACATGACTGTTATCAGCAATGTTATGGTTGGTCTTCACAATCTTCCGGAATTCAAGTGTTCGCCCTTTACAAGTATGTTCAGACTTCCAAGACACTTCTCAAATGAGAAGAAAATGAGGCAAAGAGCAAAGGAGCTTCTTGACATATTCGGGCTTCTTGAAGAAAGAAATGTTCTTGCGTGCAATCTTCCCTACGGAAAGCAGAGAAAACTTGAAATTACAAGAGCACTTGCTACAAATCCAAAACTTTTGCTTCTTGATGAGCCGGCAGCTGGTATGAACCCCACAGAAACTGCAGAACTTCTTGAATGTATAAAGATTATCCGCGAAAAATTCGGAATTGCAATTCTTCTTATCGAGCACGATATGAGTCTTGTTATGAACATCTGCGAAAAGATTATGGTTATTGACTACGGTCAGACTATTGCTCTTGGCGGTCCCGAAGAAATCGCGTCCAACAAGAGAGTTATTGAGGCATATCTCGGAAAAGACGACGAGGATGAACAAACCGGAGGTGACAAGTAATGCTTGAAATTAAAAATCTTAATGTGTCCTACGGTGCAATCCACGCAATAAAGGATGTCAGCGTTAATGTCAACGACGGTGAGATAGTTTCTCTTATCGGTGCAAACGGCGCAGGAAAAACCACAATTCTCCATACAATTACAGGTCTTACTCCCGCGCAGAGCGGTACTATCACCTATAACGGTGTTGACTTAAGACACACACCTGCTCACAAGATAGTTACTATGGGACTTGCACACGTTCCCGAAGGACGCCATGTGTTTACAAGAATGACAGTTTCTGAAAATCTTTCGATGGGCGCATACTTCAGAAACGACAAAAAGAAAATTGCAAAGGACCTTGAAGTTGTATTTGAAAGTTTCCCGAGACTTAAAGAGCGTTCAAAGCAGATGGCAGGAACTCTCTCGGGCGGTGAACAGCAGATGCTCGCAATGGGCAGAGCAATAATGTCGGCTCCAAAGCTTATAGTTATGGACGAGCCGTCAATGGGTCTTTCTCCCCTTCTTGTAAAGGAAGTTTTCAACATTATAAAGAAAATGCACGAAACAGGTATTACTATCCTTCTCGTTGAGCAGAACGCCAAAATGGCACTCTCCATTTCAGACAGAGCCTATGTTCTTGAAACAGGCAAGATAGTAATGGAGGGCGACGCAAAGGCACTTGCAAACGACGACAGAGTTAAAAAGGCATACCTTGGAGCATAACAAAAGAGCCGTGAAAAATCACGGCTCTTTTTAATTGGTTTTGTCAAGCTTTTCCAAAAGCTTGCGGTTTCCAAAGGCAGAGCCTTGGTCGCACTCCGCCGAGCGCGAAACTCCTTTGCCTTCCAAAAGCGCAGGAAAGGTGAATTTTTGCCGAAAGGCAAAAAGAGGGAAACCCTCGCCGGGGGTTTCCCTTTGTTTGCTTTATTAATTAAATAAACTTCAAATCCTCAAAGTGCTTATATATCGCACAGATTGCCTTTTCAAAGTCTTTATTGTCAACGCCTACAATGATATTAAGTTCGCTCGAGCCCTGGTCAATCATCTTGATGTTGATATCGGACTTTGCAAGTGAATCAAAAAGAGATGCTGCAGTACCCTTTGCATTTCTCATACCACGACCTACGACTGCGATAAGAGAAATATTCTTTTCAATGCTTATGCTATCGGGATTAACTGTTTCAATAAGGTCCGCGATTATATCGTCTTCTTTGCCTGCAAGGTCATGGTCATTTACAACAACACTCATTGTATCAATGCCCGACGGCAAATGTTCAAAGCTCAAATCGTGTCTTTCAAGTATCTGCAAAAGCTTTCTTCCAAAGCCTTTTTCCTCGTTCATCATATCCTTTTCAAGAGTGAGAACAGTAAAGTCTTTCTTACCTGCAATACCTGTAATTACATTATCGTCATCCTTAGGGTCTGCGTGAGTTACAATCATTGTTCCCACATCTTCAGGGGCATTTGTATTCTTTATATGAATCGGAATTCCCGATGTCTTAACAGGGAAAATTGAGTCTGCATGAAGAACTGTTGCACCCATATACGAAAGTTCTCTCAGTTCTCTATATGTAATTACCGAAATATACTTTGGATTTTCAACAATTCTCGGGTCTGCAATCATAAAGCCCGATACATCTGTCCAGTTTTCATATTCGTCGGCATGAACGGCTCTTGCAACGATGGCGCCTGTTATATCCGAACCGCCTCTTGAGAAGGTCTTTATTGTATCGTTAGGCATCTTTCCGTAGAATCCCGGAATTACTGCATAATCAATTTTTGAAAGTCTTTCGGACATAACTTCATTTGTCTTTTCTGAGTCAAATGAGCCGTCATTCTTAAAGAAAATAACTTCTGCCGCATCAACAAATTCAAAGCCAAGATACTTTGCAAGGATGAGACCGTTTAAATATTCGCCTCGGCTTGCCGCATAGTCACGGCCTGCTCTTGCAATAAAACTTGTTCGGAGAAGTTCAAACTCCTTTTCAAGCGACATTTCAAGTCCAAGTCCGTCAATTATAAGATTATATCTTTCCTTTATGATTTCAAAAGCCTCTGAATCAAGACCTTTGCTGAATTCATCATAACACTTATAAAGAAGGTCTGTTACCTTTTCATCACCCGAAAATCTCTTGCCGGGTGCCGACGGTACTACATATCTTCTCTCTTTTTCGGCAAGAACAATGTCTGCCACTTTCTTGAACTGTTCGGCGCTTGCAAGTGAGCTTCCGCCGAATTTTGTGACTTTTACAATACTCATTTATATTAACCTCGCAATGTAAATTTCTTTTTATCTTACCGGCAGAACATACCAGTATATGCTGAAAAATTGAAGTATGCTTCCGCAAAGCACAAAAAAGTGCCATACCGAGTGCATATACTTATATTTCTTAAGGGCAAAAAAGATTATTCCAACTGTATAGGCAATTCCGCCGACAAGCAAAAACATAAGTCCCGCTCTGTCGAGCTTTTCAATTATATCATTTGCCCCGATTACTATTGCCCAGCCAATGGCAATATAACTTATCATAGAAAAAACCTTGAATTTTTCAATGCTTACTGAATTTAAAACAATTCCTAAAATTGCAACGCCCCAGACAATGCCGAAAAGCGTCCAGCCCATTGCACCTTTAAGTGTTACAAGTGTTATGGGTGTATATGTTCCTGCAATAAGAAGATATATCGAAAGGTGGTCAAAAACTCTGAAAACACGTCTTGCCTTCTCATTGGTTATTGCGTGGTACAGAGTTGACATGCAATACATTATAACAAGTGTTGAGCCATAAATAGATGCGCCAACAACTCCCGCCGCAGTTCCGTGAAGTGCAGCCTTGACAATGCACAAAACAAGAGCCGCCACCGACAGACACGCGCCTATACCGTGAGATATGGAGTTTGTTAAATCTTCGCCAAGTGTATATTTCGGCAGCGCTTTTTTCATGTGTGCCCTCTTACCTTTCATTATGTATTATATTCAATCTCAAAAAAGTATGCCATTTTAAAGCATAATTTAATACCTACCAATTATAACTCATTGCACTAAAAATGTCAACGCATTTTGTACATTGTTTACAATCATTTTGTGCTTTTTCAATTTTTTCTAAAAGTTTGTTAAGAAATTCGTAAAAATGTATTGACAAATTGCTTACAAAATGGTATAAATAAAGTGTAAACAAGATTCGTTTATAATGTTAACAAGCTCAAAGGAGGTGCTATTTCTGTGAAATTCAGTTTAAAAAGGCAAACGGTTGTAATAATTGCCGCAGTGGTAGCATTTATACTTTGTGCACTTGTTATAATTCTAAGCGGAGGTATTTAAGTTTCAGTCAGCACAAAAGAAAGGACACGTAAGTGTCCTTTCTTTTGTTTTCTTTTTCTATTTATTTGCCGCCTCAGCTACTGCCTTTGCAACTGTCGGGCACACTCTTTGGTCAAAAGCCTCGGGGAGAATATAATCTTCACGTAGTTCTTCGTCAGAAATTAAATTTGCAAGAGCATACGATGCTGCAAGTTTCATTTCTTCAGTAATCTGCTATGCCAAGTCGGATCGTAGCCATGTCGTTCT
>JAZSLO010000209.1:0-7223 GCA_045535415.1 Eubacteriales bacterium | reverse complement strand
AGGCTTTTAAAAAACAAACTTATTTTACTTGTTTTCCGGAACTATCGGGTAAAGCTGAATCATATTACCGCCGTCAACAGTAAGCTCTGCGCCCGTAGTATTTCTTGCATTTTCCGCAAAGTACCAGCAGGCATTTGCAATATCTGCAAATTCTGCAATATCGCCAAGAGGCGTATATGCAGAAAGAGCACTTCTGCAATTATTATAATTGCTTTCCCATCTGTCTGTCTTTATCATTCCGGGAAGAACTGCATTTACAGTGATACCGAATTTTCCAAGGTCAAGAGCGAGCGCTCTCATCATGCCGAGCTGTGCTGACTTTGATGTAGAATACGCAATTCTGTCAGGGATTGCACGGTAAGCGGTGTTGGAATTTACAAAAATAATACTTCCGCCACCATTTTCTTTCATTCTCGCCGCCGCATTTTCGATTATACAATAGTTTGCCACAACATTTGTGTTGATAACATTTACAAAATCCGATAGAGGATTTTCAAAAATCTTTTGTGCAATACCGAGGTTTGCCGCATTAAGCACTATGCAGTCGGGTGCCAGGTCCTTTTTGTCAAGGTCGCAGAAAATATCCGCAATGCCATTTTCATTGACATTGTTATCCGAAAGCACAAGTTCAAGAACATATCCTTCAATTCTTACATTCGGATAACTTTCACGAAGAAACTTAAGTGCAGTATCAAGACCGTCCTGATTTCTGCTTGTAATTACTACATTTCTTCCCTCGGACGCAAACTTCTGCGCAACTCCAAGACCTGTATTGACAGTTGCACCTGTTATAAATACTGTTTTCATATATTTTCTCCTCTATCAGAAGTAAAATTCTGTCTTTGCAGGGCGGATATCGGTAAGCGCGCCAGTATAATGACGGAGATTATGCTCAACATAAGGATGCTTTAAGCACTCTTCTTCATTAAGTTCAATGCCAAGACCGGGTCTGTTACCAATCTTTATACAGCCGTCTTCGTATTCAAGACTTTCGTCTGTTACAAACTTTCTGTAATCAACATCGCTGTACATAATTTCAAGAATACAGAAGTTAGGACAGCATGCCGCAAGCTGAAGTGTTGCCGCATTTGCAACGGGGCCTGACGGATTGTGAGGAGCAAAGGGTATGTAATTTGCCTCGGCAATTGCCGCAATTTTCTTAAGCTCCATAATACCGCCTGCGTGTGAAATATCAGGCTGAATATAGTCTGCCGCTCTTCTTCTGAAAAGTTCGTTATAGTCAAATCTTGTATAAAGTCTTTCGCCTGCAGAAATTGCAACGGGAGACTTTTCTCTTACAGCGCAAAGTGCTTCAAGATTGTTTGGAGGAACAGGCTCTTCGAGGAACATGGGCTTGAAGGGTGCAACCTCCTGTGCGATTTTCAAAGATGTCGGAACATCAAATCTTCCGTGAGCCTCAATAAGAAGGTCAACCTCGTCACCCACTGCCTCTCTTACTGCCGCAATACATCTTATCGCTTTATCAAGGTCTTTATTTGAAATCTGAAGATAGCTTTTTCCAAAGGGGTCCCACTTCATTGCAGTAACACCGCGCTTTACAGCCTCTTTTGCCTTCTGTGCAAATTCTTCGGGTTCTTTTGCGCCTGCAAACCAGCCGTTTACATATATTCTTACTTTATCATTTACTTTTCCGCCGAGAAGTTCATATACAGGAACGCCAAGCGCCTTTCCCTTTATGTCCCAGAGCGCACATTCAACAGCGCTCAGAGCGCTCATAAGAACCGCTCCGCCTCTCCAGTACGCATCTCTGTAAATATCGTGATAATGCTTTTCAATTTGCGAGGGGTCTTTTCCTACAAGATAACTTTTGATATGCTCAACCGCACCCTCAAGAGCCTTTTCCTTATATTCAAGAGTTCCTTCACCCACACCGCATATTCCTTCATCGGTATACACCTTTACAAACACCCAGTTTGTGCGGAAACAGTCAACAACGAAGGTTTTTATATCCGTAATTTTCATAA
Source organism: Eubacteriales bacterium (assembly GCA_045535415.1). Taxonomy (GTDB): domain Bacteria; phylum Bacillota; class Clostridia; order Oscillospirales; family CAG-382; genus UMGS1387. The sequence goes on along the minus strand of JAZSLO010000209.1, from coordinate 5,238 downwards.
CAATTCTCCTTTTATGAGTTTTCTACCTCTAATATATACCCAAAACGCACCCTCTGTCAATCACTTTAGAGTTTAAACGGCACTTTTGTCAACCATTCGTTGAACACACCTTGTCTTTTAACCCAAACATTGATTTTTTTATTGACAACGCACCTTTGCGGTGGTATATTTGATATTGGAAAGACAGGTGACGGGATAATGTACGAAATAAAAAAACTTGCTCACAACATAAAAAAGCAAAGACTGGCAAAGGGTTATACCCAGACATCCCTTGCAAAAGAAATGAATGTTACACCACAGAATATTTCAAAGTGGGAAAACGCCCTTTCAATGCCGGATGTGAGAAGTCTGTGCAAACTTTGCAGTATTCTCGGCACATCACCCGACACTCTTCTTGGAAACACCCGTCATGAAGACCGCGGAAAAGTTATGATAGGAATTGACGGCGGCGGAACAAAAACAGAGTTTGTTCTTTTCAGCGAAAAGGGCGAAATTTTTGCCCGTCATATTCTGTCAGGCTCCAATCTCAATTACTGTGGCGTTGACAAAGCTCTTTTTGTGCTCAAAAGCGGAATTGACAAAATGCTGTCGTTTGAAATAAATGTTTCGGGAATTTATGCAGGCATTGCCGGATGCGGAAGCAAGGGCAATGCAAGGGATGTTCTTGATTTTCTGACAAAAACATATCCCGGAATTGACGCTGTGGCAGACAGCGACATTACAAACATGGTTTACACAAGTCCCGAATACTCAAAATATATCGGTGTTATAGCGGGAACAGGTTCTGTTGTATATGCAAAAGTAAAAGACAAAATCCACAGATTTGGCGGATGGGGTTGTCTCTTTGACCCGGGCGGAAGCGGATATGATTTTGGAAGAGATGCAATATGCGCCTCTCTTGCACAGCGTGACGGATTCGGGGAAAAGACTCTCATTTGCGACCTTGTCGAGAAAAGACTTCAGGGGCCTGCCAGAGAAAATATGAATCTTTTATATTCGTCTGAAAAGAATTTTATAGCCTCATTTTCCGAGTGTGTTTTTGATGCCTATAAAATGGGGGATGCGCTTGCAAAATCGATAATTGATAAAAACGCAGGCAGAATTGCATACCTGATTGAAAATATGAGACAAAAATATGACTGCTCGGACAGAGTTGTAATGGCAGGCGGTCTTATGAAGCAAAAGGATATTCTTATAGATTTTCTCACGAAAATAACAGGCGGAAAATATACATTTGAGATAAATGATTTGCCGCAGATTTATGGTGCGTGTCTTTGCGGATGCAAGATTTTTGCAAATCCAACTGATAATTTCAAGGAAAAGTTTAAAGAAAATTATCTTAATATTACAAATGAGAATCTTTTTGTATAACATAAATCCAATATAAAAAGCCTCCCGATTTTTCGGGAGGCTTTAATTATTTCATATTCTTTAGAATGTAAGTCTTTCTTCGATATAAGCCTTAACATCTTCAATCTTAACTCTTACCTGCTCCATTGAGTCGCGTTCTCTTATTGTAACGCAACCGTCTGTTTCGGTATCAAAGTCATATGTTATGCAGAAAGGAGTTCCAACTTCATCTTCTCTTCTATAACGCTTACCGATTGAACCTGCTTCATCATAGTCAACCATAAAGCTCTTCTGAAGTTCGTTATAAAGCTTTGTAGCTCCCTCGGAAAGCTTCTTTGAAAGGGGAAGAACTGCAGCCTTGAAAGGTGCAAGTGCGGGATGAAGTCTGAGAACCGTTCTCACATCGCCCTCGCCGAGTTCTTCTTCGTCATAAGCATCGCAAAGGAATGAAAGGAAGCATCTTTCAACACCAAGGGACGGTTCAACAACATAGGGAATATATCTTTCGTTTGTTTCGGGATCGAAATATGAAAGGTCCTTATTTGATGTATTGATATGCTGAGTAAGGTCATAGTCTGTTCTGTCGGCAATGCCCCAGAGTTCGCCCCATCCGAACGGGAAGAGGAATTCAAAGTCTGTTGTTGCCTTGGAATAGAATGAAAGCTCTTCAGGATCGTGGTCGCGGAGTCTGAGATTTTCTTCTCTCATACCAAGACTTGTGAGCCAGTTTTTACAATATGATCTCCAGTAATCAAACCATTCAAGGTCAGTGTCGGGTTTGCAGAAGAATTCAAGTTCCATCTGTTCAAACTCACGAACACGGAAAATAAAGTTACCGGGAGTGATTTCGTTTCTGAAGGACTTACCAATCTGTGCAATTCCGAAAGGAACTTTTCTTCTTGTTGTTCTCTGAACATTTGCAAAGTTTACGAAAATACCCTGTGCTGTTTCAGGACGGAGATATACTGTATTCTTTGCATCCTCCGTTACACCCTGGAATGTCTTGAACATAAGGTTGAACTGACGAATATCTGTAAAATTGTGCTTTCCGCAAGTGGGACAGGGAATGTTATGTTCTTCAACAAAAGCCTTCATTTCTTCCTGGCTCATAGCGTCGGCGCTTGTACCAAGGTCAAAGTTGTTTTCAGCGCACCAGTCTTCAATAATCTTGTCTGCTCTGAATCTTTCGTGACATTCTCTGCAGTCCATAAGCGGATCGGAGAATCCGCCAAGGTGACCGGATGCTACCCATGTCTGAGGATTCATGAGGATTGCCGCATCAAGACCTACATTGTAGGGGTTTTCCTGAACGAACTTTTTCCACCATGCCTTTTTTATGTTGTTCTTGAGCTCAACACCCAAAGGGCCGTAGTCCCAAGTGTTTGCAAGACCGCCGTAAATTTCGCTTCCTGCAAATACATAACCTCTGTTTTTACAGAAGGCTACGATTTTTTCCATTGACTTGTCTGTGTTTTTCAAAGTTATCATTCCTTTTCTGAGAGTTTATATTATTTTTTTATTCATCGTTTTTAATAAGGTCGGAAAGCGTTTCGCGTCTGATTCCAACCTTTACACTGTCCTTTGTCAGCATCAAAAGTGCGGGTCTTGGAAGTCTGTTATAATTTGATGCCATAGAGTAGTTATATGCACCCGTGACAAGTGTTGCAACAATGTCACCTTCCTGTGCATTCTGAATTGAAACACCTGGCTGAATTATATCTCCGCTTTCACAGCATCTGCCAACAACATCAGCTACAAAATCCGCCTTTTGGTTCATTCTGTTTGCTATAACACAAGTGTACGGTGCTTCGTAAAGCGCATATCTTGGATTATCTGCCATACCGCCGTCAACGGCAATATAATTTTTGTATCCCGTGATATTTTTTACATTTACAACACTGTAAAGAGTTGTACCTGCCGCAGCAACAAGACTTCTGCCCGGCTCAAACAAAATCTCAGGTGTTGAAAGTGCATATTTGAGGCAATTATCTTTGACATTTTTTCCTATTATACTCATCATTTCGTCAATGTCAAGATTTTGCTCATTATTTTTGTATCTCACACCGAAACCGCCGCCGAGATTTAAGATTTTACACTCAAACGAGAACTTATCTTTAATCTCTTTTAAAAATGCAAACATAATATCTGCACCGTCCGTAAAGGGCTGTGCCTCAAATGCCTGAGAGCCTACATGGCAGTGAAGCCCGAGTACATTTACATTCTCGCATTCGAGCGCCGCTTTTACAAATTCTATTGCCTGTCCCGTTTCAATGCTCACACCGAATTTTGAATCAACTTTGCCCGTTGAAATTTTTTCGTGAGTATGGCAGTCAATTCCGGGAGTTATGCGAAGAAGAATATCCTGCTTTATGCCCTTTGATGCACAAAAAGCATCAATATTGCAAAGTTCAGTAAAGTTGTCGGCAATTATGCATCCGACACCATTTTCTATCGCAAATTCTATATCCTGTTTTGTCTTTGCATTTCCGTGAAAATAAAGGTTTTTAGCATCAAAGCCGGCACAAAGTGCGGTATATATTTCGCCAACCGAAACTGCGTCCGCAAAAATGCCCTCTTCCTGCACTACTTTATAAATGCCTTTAAAGGAAAGCGCCTTGCTTGCGTAAAGAACATTTGCCTTTTCAAAATACTTTTCACATGCTCTTTTATATGTGCGGCACATTTCTCTTACCTTATCTTCATCAATAAGATAAAGCGGTGTTCCAAAGTTTTGCGCCAAAGTCACACAATCGTGTCCGTTAACACAAAGGTGTCCCTTTTCATTTACACTTAAATTATCGTGAATAAGAAAATTTTCCAATTTATTTTAGTCCTTTCTCAAAGGAGTATTAACCCTCATTTACCGCCTGGACAAACTCATTTATAATTTCCCAGAGTCTGTCGACACCCTCGCCGTCTTTTGAGGAGAACTCAATAATTTCAGCGTCCTCGGGGATAAGCGGATGGTTTCTTATTTTATCATAACATATTTTTCTGTTGGTCTTATTGAGTTTATCCGCCTTTGTGGCAACAACTGCAAAAGGAAGATTCGATTCAACAAGGAATCTTACCATATTTTCGTCGTCCTTTGTAAGTCCTACCTTCAAATCAACAAGCTGAAGATAAAGTCTTGCGCCATCGCAGGAAAAATACTTATCAATAAGTTTTGACCACTTTTCCCTCTCGGAAAACGAGCGCTTTGCGTAACCGTATCCGGGAAGGTCAACAAGATAAAGAGAAGAGTCAATATCATAGCAGTTGACGGTTATAGTCTTTCCCGGCTCCGCACTCACTCTTGCAAGGCTTTTTCTGCCGAGCATTTTGTTAATTAACGAGGATTTTCCGACATTTGATCTTCCGCACATTGCAACCTGAGGAATCTCGGGGCGCATAACTCCGGGAAGCTGCGATGCAAGTCCTGCGGTCATTATTAAATTCGCTTTATTTAAATTCATAAAATCACCCACACTTTTAGGTAATATTTTAAGCCTTTGTGGAAATAACAGGTACTCTGTCCTTAGATGCGCCTCTTTGCAAAACTGCATCAAACTGTGTATTTGTGTTGTCTTTTGTATCCGCCGTCATTTTATCTCTGCAAAGAACAATATCAAGCACCTGAGATATATGCTTTACGGGAACAAAAGTGATATTTTCCTTAACCTGAGAGTCAATTTCCTCAAGGTCGGAAATGTTGTCAAAAGGAATAATGACTGTCTTTATTCCGTTTCTGAATGCCGCCATTGACTTTTCACGAAGACCGCCTATGGGAAGAACTCTTCCGGTCAAAGTTATTTCGCCTGTCATTGCAACATCACATCTTGCAGGAATACCTGAAAGTTCCGAAACAACAGCGCTTATCATTGTGACACCTGCACTCGGTCCGTCCTT
>JAZSLO010000130.1:0-3632 GCA_045535415.1 Eubacteriales bacterium | reverse complement strand
CTTGGCTGCGAAACAGTACTTTTTACAATAAATCTTGATGCCGTTGGCAATATGCCCTGCAACCCATCAATCGGCGGCAGCGGAAAGGGACACCTTGTGTGCGAACTTGATGCTCTTGGCGGTGAGATGGGAAAAGCGGCGGATGCCGTTTGTATGCAGTCAAGACTTTTAAACCGAGGCAAAGGCCCTGCGGTTCATTCCCTTCGTATGCAGGCAGACAGAACAAAGTACAAATCAATTATGAAAAATATAATTGAAAACACGGAAAATTTAACACTTCGCCAATCCGAAATTGTTGACATAAGAAGAAATGACAACGGCACTTGGCTTTGTGTTACAAAGTACGGCGCTGTCTGGGAATGCAAGACCGTTATTATCTGCACGGGAACATACCTCAAAGGCAAAATTATTGTGGGTGACACAAGCTTTGAGGGCGGCCCTGACGGAATGTATGCGGCAAATGAGCTGACAGACTCTTTAAAAAAGCTTGGCATTCCGCTTATGCGCTTCAAGACAGGAACGCCCGTCAGAATCCATGCGGATTCCATTGACTATTCGCGTCTTGAAAGGCAGGACGGCGACGAGAAACCCGAGCATTTTTCGAGTGAAACACAAAATTTCGAGGAAAATCTCAAAACACTTCCCTGCTACATCTGTTACACCAATTTAAAAACTCACGAAATCATAAAAAATAACATTCACAGATCCCCTCTGTACTCCGGAAAAATCGAGGGTGTAGGCCCGAGATACTGCCCGAGCATTGAAGATAAAGTAATGAGATTTGCGGACAAAGACCGTCATCAGCTCTTTGTTGAGCCTTTAGGCTTTGACACAAAGGAAGTTTATCTGCAAGGATTTTCGTCATCACTTCCCGAGGATGTTCAGCTTGAAATGCTTCACTCAATCGAGGGTATGGAAAACGCAAGAGTTATGCGTATCGGCTATGCAATTGAATACGATTGCTGTGACCCGCTTTCATTGAAGTCCTCTCTTGAATTCAAGGACTACCCCGGTCTTTTCGGTGCAGGTCAGTTCAACGGAACTTCGGGCTACGAAGAGGCGGCTGTTCAGGGACTTATTGCAGGTATAAATGCGGCAAACATTTGCAACGGAAAACCTGAATTTACCCTTTCAAGAGATTCGTCATATATAGGCACGCTTATTGACGACCTTGTTACAAAGGGAACAAACGAGCCTTACAGAATTATGACTTCGCGCAGCGAATACCGTCTTCTTTTAAGACAGGACAATGCCGACAGACGACTTTTGCCTCTCGGTTATGAGATTGGACTTATAAGCGAGGAGAGATATGCAAAATATCTTGAAAAGGTAAAAACTATCGAGAGCGAAGTTGAAAGAATAAAGAAAACCTATCTTGGTCCGTCTGATTTACTTTTGAAAATTCTCGAGGAAAGAAATTCAACACCTATAACAAACGGAATTTCCCTTGCCGAACTTTTAAGGCGTCCCGAACTTGACATGGATGTTCTATCCCCCGTTGACACGGGCAGAAAAGAGGGACTCTCACAAAAAATTCTTGAATGTATTGAAATCGAAATAAAATACGAGGGATACATCAAGCGTCAGATAAGTCAGGCAAACCGCTTTAAAAAGCTCGAATCATTCCCAATCCCTGAGGACACAGACTTTGATTCAATAGTGGGTATCCGTGCGGAATCAAAGCAGAAATTATCAAAAATAAGACCTAAAAACATAGGTCAGGCATCGAGAATTTCGGGAATAAGTCCCGCGGACATTCAGGTGCTTATGATTTACTTTGGAATAAAATAACAAACAACAAGGAGGTGACAGGGTGAGAAACTTTGATTTTTTTGAACAGCTTAAAATAAAATCCGGATTTGATTCAGACCTTGTGGACACAGCCCTGTCGCTCTCTCATAAAATTTATTCAAAAGAACTTGAAGATTTGTTTTTTGAATGTCAAAAACCAAAAGTTATAAAAAACAATTCTTTGTTCTTTGAGGACAGTTTTTATCCCTTTGAGTTTTTTGACAAGGCAAAAGATATTTTTACAAAGAACGGCATTTTATTTGAGACAGGTTTTTTATATCTGTACATTTTGCTTCTTGAAAAAAGTTATGAGATTTTCAAAAGCCTTTCTTTAAATGACGAGGTTTTCTTTGACACGGCAAAATCTCTCTTTGCAAGTGCAAATCACTTTTATAACGAAAACGCATTTTGGGGTCTTTACGACTACATCTGGATGGCAAATCATGTGAGAGGCGCGGTTATGAGACTTGGCTCATTCGAATACCAGATTTGCAAATATTTCGGGGATTCGCCCATATCCTCGTCACTTCGCAAACTTTATCCCGAGGATTTGTGTATAAAGATGCATATTCCCTTTGAGTGCGATTTTTCAAAATCGGCTCGTCTTGATTCATACAAAAGAGCCTCAAAAATATTCGGCAAGGATATGTTTTTAATTTGTGACTCGTGGCTTTTGTATCCCGAAAATGCAAAGAGTCTTCCGAATTTTTCAAATATAAGAAGTTTTGGCGCAGATTTTGAAATTTTAAGCGTCAATGAAAATTTCTGTTATGAAGATATGCACCGCGTTTTCGGAACAAAGTGCGATTTTTCAGACATTTCTTCACTCCCCGCCGACACGCTTTTGCAGAAAATTTATATTGAAAGAATAAAAAAAGGACTTCCCACGGGAAGTGCTGTTGGCTTTCGTTTGCTTTAATTTTTGCCAAATTTTTAAAATTGTATTGATTATGTGAAAAAAGTATGGTAAAATAATTGCAATAAAAAGCAATTTGCTTTTACTTTATATTGTGTTGACACAGTTTTTTGTGTCGCTTTTTGCACTGGAAAAGGATTGGTTATATGGCAAATTTTTCAGAATTTGCGAAAAACAGGAATGTCAAAAACATTCTTGGCTCAAATGTTGATATAAACATTTCGAGTACTTTCAATTTATACTCGAGAAAGCGTAAAATCGGCGCTTTGAATATTGGAAAAACTATTGATGAAAGCGGAGTTGAACACACTGTTTATCTTCTTGGCGAGGATAATCCGCACACTCACTTTTCGGGTTATGTTATTGCTCTTGCAAAACTTAAAGATTCTGATGAGGATGAAATTTGGATTGCAGCGCCTTGTGGCGTTATAATGTATGAACCCAAAATCACGGGGCTTTTGAAAAAATATCTTCCCGTTCAAAAATACAGCTTTATGTGCTTTTACGAAAAAAGCTGCGGTGCGGTAATGTACACATATGACGAGGGCGAAAGAAAATACATTCTTATAACAAATATTTCCGGGCACATTGGTTTTCCAAAAGGTCACATTGAGGACAGAGAAAACGAAATTCAGACTGCAAAGCGTGAAATATATGAGGAAACGGGCGTAAAGGCCGAACTTATTGATGGTTTCAGATTTTCTTACAACTATTTTATAAACGGTTTTATAAGAAAAAAAGCCGTTTACTATCTTTCAAGTTTTAAAAAGCAAGATATAAAAATGAATATTCGTGAAATAAGCGAATACAGACTTTTGAATTTTTCCGACGCTCTCGAGCTTTTGAATTTCAGGCACGACAAGGAGCTTTTGGAAAAAGCAGACAGATTTATAGATGAAATGGAAGGCAAACAGTAAAATGTTTG
>JAZSLO010000052.1:0-14308 GCA_045535415.1 Eubacteriales bacterium | reverse complement strand
GTCAGCATCATTCTGAAGTGCCTTTTCATAGTCTTCGATATAGCTCGTGGCATAATCAAGATTTGAGGGTTCAGATGCCTCCTCTGTATCTGTGTGGTCAATCACATACTGTGCATAGCCGGGAAGCTCATCTGCAAAAGCAGTAAAGCTCATAAGTGCGACCATAAGACACACAATAAGGGCAAATGCTCTTTTCTTTGTGAACATAAGGTTTAAACCTCCTAAAATTTTATAAAATAAAAGGACTGTGCAAAGATGCTGCACAGTCCAATATTTCCAAAGAAAACAAATTGACTGATATAGCGCTCCACAAAATGTGACAGAAATATGGATATTCTCGCATATTTCCGACGGTGGCATTTTCGGACTTGCCTCCATCTCGGCGTTTTCACCTGCCATATGCTCCAAAACCTCCGACGGCGACAAGCACAGGTTAATTGACAAACGCACCTCTATTCAGATATTCAACTAATTGGATTATAAACTATATGTCGAATTTTGTCAAGACTTATCTTTGTGCGTAGCAAAAGTTATACAAAAGAACCAAAAAGCGCTTATGCTTTTCGGTAGCACAAAAAAAGAACCGAAATTGTTGATAAAAAAGTGCCAAAAACCCCTTGACAAAAGGAAAATTGTGTGATAATATGTTTAAGTCACGAAAAGCGTGACTTTGATGCGGGTGTTGTTCAATGGTAGAACTCCAGCCTTCCAAGCTGGCGGCGAGGGTTCGATTCCCTTCACCCGCTCCATTTTCCGTATAGGGATAATTTAATAATGTTAACACGCGTCTTTAGCTCAGCTGGATAGAGCAACTGCCTTCTAAGCAGTAGGTCGGGAGTTCGAGTCTCTCAAGACGCGCCACATTTTATGGTGGGATTAGCTCAGTTGGTTAGAGCGCCAGGTTGTGGCCCTGGAGGTCATGGGTTCGAATCCCATATCTCACCCCAGAAAAAAAAGACAGATTTCGAAAGAAATCTGTCTTTTTTTTAGCTAAATTCGCTTTACGCGAGCTAAATTGAACAAGTTCAGCTAAATTGCCTGCGGCAGCTAAATGTGCTTCGCACGCTTAAAGCGAATTTAATTTAGCTGCTCCGAAGGAGTTATTTAGCTATTGCGAAGCAATAATTTTGCTTTGCAACTTGTTGCAAAATTTAGATAAAATTCCAAAATCTCCCGTAAACCGCCCTCACACTCAAAACAAACCTCTTTATTTGTAAAAGGACTTACAAACGAAATTCTTTTGGACATAAGGCAAATATTTTTAATATTATCCTTTGCGCCGTATTTTCCGTCACCCAAAAGTGCGTGTTTTCTTGAAGAGAACTGCACTCTTATCTGATGTGACCTACCCGTTTCAAGAGTAATTTCCACAAGGGAAACTTCTTTTTCATCAACAAGAAATTCTTCTTTCACATTATAAAAAAGTTTTGCAAACTTTGTGCCTTTTCTCTGTGACTTTACGACAAAAGATTTATTTTTCCTTGAATCCTTAAAGAGAAAATCACACATTTCGCCTTGCTTTTCATCAAAAGTGCCATACACTACCGCCTCATATTCCTTTTTCATTTTGCCGTCAGATATTAGCGTCGACATTTTTGCGGCGGCATCCTTTGTCTTTGCATAAACCATAATACCCGAAACGCCCGTATCAAGTCTGTGCAGAGTGTAAACCTCTTTGACACCGCACATTTCACGAAGTTTTGCGGGAACGCATTTTTCATCTCCCGTATCCTCACTTGAAAGCCCGACACCTTTTATGCAGAATATGAGATTTTTATCCTCAAAAACAACTTTTACATCTTTTAACATATTTTCTCCAAAAACAAAGCCGAGAGGTTCTGGCTCTCGGCTCTATTTATTTTTATTTTGCGTATTTTCTTCTGATTTTACCTGAGGTTGTCTTTTCAAAGGCCTCTTTTCTCACCGTCACCTTTGTAACCCTCTTATGAGCCGGGAAGTTTCTGTTTATGTTTTCAACTTCCGACTTTATTATATCATAAATTTCTTTGTCTGACAAATCCTTTATTTTTTCTTCATAAGGACAGATTTCCGCCTGAAGTCCAATCTCTTCGCCTTCTTCATTGAGAAGAGCAGATACGATAACCTCGTTTATCTGGTCAGATGTTGACAGATAATCCTCAATTTCTTCGGGATAAATATTCTTTCCGTTTTTAAGAACGATAATATTCTTCTTTCTTCCCGTGATGTAAAGTCTTTCTGCTTCTCTGTCGTATTTACCGTAGTCACCTGTTCTGAACCAGCCGTCCTCGGAGAGAACCTCTGCTGTCTTTTCGGGACTCTTGTAGTAACCCATCATAACAACAGGACCCTTAACAAGAATTTCGCCCTCTCCATCTTCGTTGGGATTGTCTATCTCAATTTCAAGACCGGGACAAACAACGCCTACAGATGAGAAGTTATAATAAAACTCTCTGTTTACCGATACAAGAGGAGAACATTCTGTTATGCCGTAGCCGTTTGTAATAGTAATACCTATTGATTCAAAGAAACGTCCGAGTTCTTCTCTCATGGGTGCACCGCCACAAACGATGAGTCTTAAATTTCCGCCGAACTGCTCGTGTATGCTCTTGAAAAGTTTTCTTCTTACGTCAATACCCACTTTAAGAAGAGCGTTGCTGACTTTAAGCATTGCATTAAAAGTCTTTGTAAGTCCCTTTTCTTCGATACCTGCCCAGATTCTCTGATGGAATTTTTCTACAAACAGAGGAACAAGCATCGCACCTTCAGGCTTGAAAGCCTTGAAATTAGGAAGTACATTTCTTATGCTGTCATTGATTCCCATGGTACATCCGCACTTGATTGCAACAAGAATGTCAACAAGTCCGCCGAATGTGTGGTGAAGAGGAAGAACATTTATCATAGTCTTTGCTATGGAAGAAACTCTCAGACCGTAGTTCTGTGCACTCATAACATTTGCAAGGCTGAGCATAACGCCCTTTGCAGTGCCTGTTGTACCTGATGTATATACTATCATCTTGAGTTCTTCTTCGGCGGGAGTCATATCTGTGTATTCGCAATATCCGCCGTCGAAAAGTTCCTTGCCCTTTTCCATAAGTTTTTTATAGGAAAGAAACTCTCCGTCATCTTCCTTGGCATCAAGATTTACAAAGTACTTTACATTGCTGAAAAGTTCTTTATTTGCTTTAATCTTTTCATCATATACAGATGCATAGAAGAAAACATCTGTATCACTGTTGTTTATAATAAATGCAATTTCTTCAATAGGAAGCTCTTTATCAACCGGAACAAAAACAGCCTCACTGTTGAGAACAGATACAAAAACAGTTATCCATTCGTAGCTGTTGGGACCTATCATTGCAATCTTATTGCCCTTTTTGAAGCCCATCTGTGTAAAAGCAGAGCCTACATACTTTGTGTCAAGATAAAACTGCTCATATGATACCTCAACAATTTCTGTGCCCTTGCGGTAACGATAAGCAATACTCTGACCAAATTCGGTTTGACCCTTTATTGTGTCTTCAATAACCACCTTCATATTGGGGGTGAACTTTACATCTTTCATGGGGTAATTGTGTTTGAGATTCTTTATCATATCAATCGCCTTTCATCTGGTTTTCATAACCATATCATATCATATTATTTCCGATATTTCAAGAGGTAAATTGAAATTTTCTTTAATTTTATCAAAAATTTCGCTTACAGGAAGTCCCACAACATTGAGATAATCACCCGAAATTTCTTTTACAAAGACACTTCCTTTTCCCTGAATACCGTATGCGCCTGCCTTATCAAGCGGTTCTTTTGTGCTTATATACCACAAAATCTCTTTGTCCGAAAGTTCTTTAAATAAAACCTTTGTTTTGACAGCACCCGTTATTATTTTATTATCGCTCAAAAGAGCGTATCCTGTAAAAACAAAGTGGGATTTTCCTGAAAGGCTTTTTAAAATATTAAATGCGTCGCTCTCGTCTTTTGGTTTTCCGATGATTTTGTTATCAAGACAAACAACCGTATCTGCGGATATGACAAGCACATCATCTTTGTATTTTTCAAAGCAGGCAATCGCCTTTCTTTTTGAAATTTCAATCACCGCATCTTCGGGAGACATTTTATCTTTTATGCCCTCATCAACATCCGACGGGCAGATTTCAAATTCGAGTCCTAAATTTTCAAGAATTTCTTTTCTTCTCGGGGATGCCGACGCCAAAACAATTTTCATATTTTCACCGTGTTTCAACAAAAGACGGCAAAGATTTTAAAGCTCGCCGTCTTTTGATTTCAGATTAAATTATTTTGTGTAAAGGGGATACTTTTCGCAAAGTTCGTTTACACTCTGTCTTATAAAGTCTGCCTTTGTTTCAAATTCTGTAGCTGTGAGTTTGAAGAGGTGGGCAATCTTTACAAAGTCCTCTTCAACAAATCCTCTTGATGTTGCCGCAGCAGTACCTACTCTTACACCGCTTGTAACAAAGGGTGATTCAGGGTCGTTGGGTATTGCATTTTTATTGACTGTGATATAAACTTCGTCAAGTCTCTTTTCAAAGTCCTTACCTGTAATTCCAAAAGGACGAAGGTCAACAAGTGCAAGGTGGTTGTCTGTACCGCCTGATACAAGATTAAAGCCTTCATTAAGGAGTGCAGCTGCAAAAGCCTTCATGTTTTTAACAAGCTGCTTTTGATATGCCTTGAAGTCATCCTTGAGTGCCTCGCCAAAGCATACCGCCTTTGCCGCAATTGTGTGCATCAAAGGACCGCCCTGTGTTCCGGGGAATATCGCCTTATCTATCTGCTTTGCATACTGCTCTTTACAGAGAATAAGGCCGCCTCTTGGACCTCTGAGAGTTTTATGAGTTGTTGTAGTTACAACATCTGCATACGGAACAGGACTTGGATGAACACCTGCCGCAACAAGACCTGCAATGTGTGCCATATCTACCATAAAGATTGCGCCCACTTTCTTTGCAACATTGGCGAAGCGTTCAAAGTCAATAACTCTCGGATAAGCGGATGCACCCGCAATTATGAGTTTTGGCTTTGTTTCTATGGCAAGTCTTTCCATTTCGTCATAATCAATATATCCATCATCGTTAACGCCGTAGGAAACCATATTATAGTAAAGTCCCGAGAAGTTAACGGGGCTTCCGTGAGTCAAATGTCCGCCGTGATCAAGGCTCATACCCATTACCGTATCACCAGGCTTTACAAAAGCGCAGTATGCGGCAAAGTTTGCCTGTGCACCCGAGTGGGGCTGTACATTTGCGTGGTCTGCGCCAAAAAGCTCGCACGCTCTTTTTCTTGCAATTTCTTCAGCAACGTCAACACATTCGCAACCGCCGTAATATCTCTTTCCGGGGTAGCCTTCTGCGTATTTGTTTGTGAGAACTGTTCCCATTGCGGAAAGAACCGCCTGCGAAACAATATTTTCACTTGCAATAAGTTCAATGTTTCTTCTCTGACGCGAAAGTTCAAGGTCTACAGCATCTGCAACCTCGGGGTCAAATTGTCTTAAAAAATCAAGATTTTTCTGTACCATTTTTGTTTTCTCCTCTTGGTTTTTATATATTTTTTTATTTTTCAATTTTGGCGGTGCCGTGCCAAAGCCGTCACCAAAAAAAGTCTATCTTATTTATCTCCAAGATAAAGTTTACACCAAGTAATAAATGTAAGAATTGTCCAGAGTGGTCTGTAATTATCCTTTTTATAAAGTCTGTGGTCTTCAAGAAGTTTTAGTGCCTCAGCTTTATTTATAAATTCATCTGCATAGGGCGAATTTATAATATTCTTTGCCCAGTCATAAAGCTCGTCTCTCAGCCAGTCACGCACCGGCACGGGATAGCCTTTCTTTGGTCTCATTACTGTTTCGGGGTTTACTATATCACGGAAAACGTGACGGAATATATACTTTGTTGTATCATGCGAAAGCTTGTCTGAATCGCAAAGCACCTTTGCCGCCTCGAATACTTCTCTGTCAAGGAAAGGAACTCTCGCTTCGAGCGAATGTGCCATTGACATTCTGTCGCCCTTTACAAGAATGTCGCCCTTGAGCCATGTATTAAGGTCGCAATACTGCATCTTCGAGAGCATTGAAAGATTCTGTGCTCCCTCATATATAGGATGTGTTATATCGGTAAAGTGTACATTTTTATCATAGCACTTATAGATATTTTTCTTTTGCTTTTCGTCAAATATAAATGCATTTCCGACAAATCTGTCTTCGATAGGAGTAACACCCCTCAAAAGAAGGTGTTTTCCCTTTACATTTTCGGGAAGAGCATTTGCGAAAAGTCGAATTATACTCTTTATGGGTTTTGGAAGTGCAAAAATCTTCTGTGCGGGATTTACAGAGCCGTAAACTCTGTATCCGCCAAAGAGTTCGTCAGAACCCTCTCCCGAAAGAATAACCTTGACATGCTTTGCCGCTTCTTCACATATAAGATAAATTGCCACAACCGACGGGTCTGCAACGGGCGAGTCAAGGTGATACATTACGCTCTCATAAGCATTTATAAAATCCTCGAAAGTTGCAACTCTGTTTATATGCTCAATATCAAGATGCTTTGCAATTTCGGATGCGTCATCCATTTCGGAATAATTTTTAACGCCAAAAGATACAGTAAATGCCTTTATTCCGGGACAGAGTTTTGATGCAACTGCAGTTATAACCGCAGAGTCTATACCGCTTGATAAAAATGAGCCGACGGGAACGTCCGAAAGCATATGCGCTTCAATACTCTTTTCAAGAGCATGTCTTAAATTCTTTTCTTTTTCGTCGAAACTTATATCGTTTCTCGGAGTAAATTTATAATCAACATATTTTGTCGGACAAAGTTTTTCCCCGGCCTTTATTTTTGCATAATGCCCTGCAGGAAGAACCTGTATTCCTGGAGTTATGGTATTAGGTTCCGGCACATACTGGAACGTAAGATAGTGCTGAAGAGCGGTTTTGTCAACAGTGTAGCCGTCTTTCATATTGCTGTCGAATTTGAAAGCCTTGAACTCGGACGAGAATACCACACCGTCATTATTTTCTCTGTAATAAAACGGCTTTATACCAAACGGGTCTCTGCCGAAAAACAGGCTGTTCTCAGTTCTATCAAAAATAACAATGGCAAACATACCGCGAAGTTTTTTGATAAATTCTTCGCCCTCGCGTCTGTAAAGCGTGATAATTGTTTCAATTTCACTTCTGGTGTCAAACGTTTCGCCCTTTTTCATAAGGTCGTCACGCAAATCGAGATAATTATAAATCTCACCGTTGAATATACCAGTGAATCTGCCCTCTCTGTCAGTATACGGCTGCACACCTTTTTCAAGGTCTATAATACTAAGGCGTCTGAACGCAAGAGCGCAATTACCCTCGATTATATCCTGTGAGTCATCGGGACCTCTGTGTTTTATACATTCGGACATTTTGACAAGGTCAAGTCTGTCCTGCTCGTTTATTGGTGAATTTTTAAAAATTCCGGCAAATCCGCACATATTACGGCTCCTTTTTTGAAATCTTTATATTATGGTTTTATATATTATCCCTATTTTATAACACTTTTTGGTATTATAACACCTAATTGTTAACAGAATAATAAAAAATTAAAGGTTTTTTTAAACACATTTTAATTTTTTTGTGATATAATAACATTGGAAAGTAAAAAATTATAAAAATTGCCAGAGGAGGTATACTGTATGAAAAAGTTTTACTATATCGTTGGAGCGTTTGTAACCGCTGCCGCAATTTTCACATTCTTTGCAGTTATGCTCAAAAAACTCCGCATTTCTTTGTCCATTGAAGGCATTGATGATGAAATTGAAGATATGGACGACGGCGAAATCGAACTTACCATCCACGACGGAGAAGAAGATTTGCTGGGTGAAGATTTTACTCTGGAGGATTTCGATGGTCTTCTCGAAGAAGAGGATATTGACATTTCGCTTGACGACCAGCAGTAAAATGTAGCAAAAACAAATCCGGTTAAGGATATTTTCCTTGACCGGATTATTTTTTTACATATTTAAATAATCATCTGAAACACTGTAATTTATGTAAAGAGAATTTTGTGCGGAATCCGAGAGTGCTTTTGTTCCGTAGGAAATGAGCATAGCAGCACCTATGCCGAAAATTACAAGTCCGACTGCAAATGATATGAGAAAGATTTTAATGTTACGCATAAACTTTCGCCTGCCTTTTTATAAATTTTATCATATATTTTAAAAAATATCAACAGCGTTTTGAATTTTTATTCCACGCTTTACAAAATTTGCGAAAAATGTTATACTTTATAAAAATGAAAGTGGGGTTTTTTATGTTTAAAAGATTTTTATGTTTGACACTTTGTTTTGTAATGCTGGTTTCAAGTTTTTGTTTTTTGGGATGCAACAACAAAGACAATGCCGAAACACCGCAGCAGAGCATTGAGTATAAAGAAATAGGACAGGGCGAAACACAGTTCTATTTTACCATTGTTGACGGGGATAAAAACACTGTCGGCTTTGATGTGCACACAGACAAAGAAACTGTGGGCGAGGCACTTTTGGAACTTGAGATTATTTCGGGCGACGACGGTCCCTTTGGTCTTTATGTAAAGTATGTAAATGGAATTCGTGCAGACTTTGACCTTGACGGAAAATACTGGGCGTTTTATGTAAATGACGAATATGCGGTGAGCGGTGTTGATGCCACAAAAATTGTAAACGGCGCAAGCTATTCTTTCAGAATGGAATAAAGTATGAAAACAACTCTAAAAGAAACAGCGCTTTTCGGAATGCTGGGAAGCCTTATGTTTGCATCAAAACTTGCGCTTGAATTTTTGCCGAATGTACATCTTCTGGCAGTCTTTACAGTCGCTTTTACATATGTTTTCAGAGCAAAGGCGCTTTTCCCAATATACATATATGTAGTTTTACTTGGAATATTTAACGGCTTTGCGACCTGGTGGGTTCCGCATATGTATCTGTGGACTCTTTTGTGGGTGGCGGTAATGCTTTTGCCAAAAAATATGAAGCCAATGACGCAGACAATAGTTTTTTGCATAGTATGTGCGCTTGACGGATTTTTGTATGGAATTTTGTATGCACCCGCACAGGCACTTTTGTTCGGACTCAGTTTCAAGGGAATGATTTCGTGGATTATTGCAGGACTTCCGTGGGATGCTCTTCACGGATGTGCAAATTTTGTACTCGCGCTATTATGCGTTCCTCTTATAAAGGTTTTGAACCTGTGCAAAAAAACAATTTTATAATAAAGATTTTTGCGTTTTCTCCTGTCTTTTTTTGAGGCGGGAGAATTTTTTGCCAAAAATTTTCAAAACCTATTGACTTTTATTTTTGGTGTGCTATACTACAAGCGAAATAACAAAATTCCGCCATAATAAGCGCACTTTTTGCGCCCAAGATAACGGAGGGTTTCGGCAATGAAAAAGCAAGCTCACATTCATAAAAGAAAGCACAGGCATATACCTGCGCCGCATAACAAATCTTTTACCGCAGAAGAAGCAAACCGCCTCGAAAATGAATTTATAGAGGCTTATTCGGGTGATGCAAAAAGTTCATTCAGAATTCTTTTCTCAATGTTCAAGCAATATCCCGGAAAACTGTTTCTCTCGGTATTTTTTCATTATCTGGCTCTTTTGCCACATGTTTTGTCACCGATTTTCACGGCAAATCTTATAAATGTTGCCGTTGAGTCTTTTAAAACAGGAAACACCGATGTAACAAAACCGCTTTTACTCAACGCGGGCGCTCTCTTGTTCTTTATTCTTTTGAACATTCCGACGAATATTATAAGAACAAAATTCCGCAGCAAAATGATGCGTCAGGTCGAGGTTGGAATAAGAGCAGCACTTGTCAGAAAACTTCAGCAGCTTTCAATCCCGTTTCATAAAGAAATGCAGTCGGGTCGCATTCAGTCAAAGCTTATGCGCGACATTGAGTCAATTCATGTGCTTTTATATAACCTGACAGACACAATTCCGCAGGTTATATTCCATCTGGTGATTGCGCTTTGCGTTGTGGTTACAAAAAATCTCACCATTTTCTCGTTTTTCCTTTTATGTATTCCTGTTGCCGTACTTACAATGCAAGGCTTCAGAAAGCCCATAAGAGCAAGAAACAAAGAATACCGTCTTGGCATGGAAGAAACTTCTTCAAATCTTGCAGATATGGTTGAGATGACGCAGATAACAAGAGCACACGCACTTGAGGACAGAGAAGTTACCAAGATGACGGGTATTCTCAACAGAGTTGCCAAAAATGCTTATCACCTTGATAAACTCAATGCACTTTTCGGTGCCTGTTCCTATGTTGTCTTTCAGGGCTTTTCGCTTTTATGCCTTGTTTTCTCGGTGAATCTTGCGGTCAAAGGCAGTATTGAAATAGGTGATATTTCAATGTATCAGTCTTATTTTGTAACTCTTATAGGTCAGGTTTCAACAATTATAAATCTTATGCCCAATATTACAAAGGGCTTTGAATCTTTGTCGTCAATAGGTGAGATTCTGGGCGCACACGATATTGAGGATAACGAGGGCAAAAAGAAATTTGATAATTTCAGAGGCGAATTTGAATTCAAAGATGTTCACTTTGCATACGAAGATGACCAGCCTCTCTTAAAGGGTCTTGATTTGCACGTAAAGGCAGGAGAAACTATTGCCATTGTCGGCGAGTCGGGTTCGGGAAAATCCACAATATTGAATCTTGTTCTCGGCTTTAACACACCCGTTTCGGGAAGTCTTAAAATTGACGGCGAGGATATAGAAGATATTGACCTTCATTCATACAGAACTCACCTTGCGGTAGTGCCGCAAAACAGCGTTTTGTTTATGGGAACAATAAGGGAAAATATCACATACGGGCTTGATAATGTGCCCGACGAAAAGCTTTGGGAAATAGTCGAGGCGGCAAAACTTTCGGAATTTATAAAGAGCCTTCCCGACGGACTTGATACAAGTCTTAAAGAGCACGGCGCAAACCTTTCGGGCGGACAGAAGCAGAGAATTTCAATCGCAAGAGCACTTATGAGAAACCCTGATGTTATTATCTTTGATGAGGCGACAAGTGCACTTGACAGCGTTTCGGAAAAACAGATTCAGGCGGCGATAAATAATTTGTCAAAGGGCAGAACTACATTTATTGTGGCGCATAGACTTTCGACAATTAAAGAGGCAGACAGAATTGCTGTTATAAAAGACGGTGTCTGCTGTGAAATCGGTACATTTGACGAGCTTTGCGAAAAGCACGGTGAGTTTTACCGAATGGAAACTTTGCAGCAGATATGATAAAATCAATTTCAAAATAAACCTTGACAAAAGCACACCTCTTTGTTATAATATCAAAGCACGATGTTTCGGGGTGTGGCTCAGCTTGGTAGAGTGCTTGGTTCGGGACCAAGAGGCCGGAGGTTCGAATCCTCTCACTCCGACCAGTCGAGAGCCTCGACGCGCGTTTTCGCGTTCGAGGTTCTTTTTTATTTGTTTTTTCGTGCACGCGCTTAAACATTCCTTTAAGCACACAAAAAGGCAGGACAAAAGTCCTGCCTTTTAATTTTTATTTTTTGATTATCGAAACTTTATCGCCGTTCTTTATTGCACAAGCATTCGCATCATCCGTATCAATGTGCATTTCAACATTAAAATCGTCTCTTACTCTTACCTGCACATCAAAGAACTTTGTGCTCTTGACGCTGTCAACCATTACATCAACATAGTCACCGTCATTTATGCCGTGTTTCTGTGCATATTCGGGAGTCAGATGTATATGTCTGTTTGCAATAATTACACCCTCTTTGAGATATACACTTCCCTTAGGGCCTACAATTACACAGCTCTCGCTTCCTGCGATATCACCTGACGGTCTAACAGGTGGACTTACCTTCAAAACAAATGTATCTGTTCTTGAAATTTCAACCTGTGTATTCTTTCTTACAGGGCCGAGAACTCTTACATTTTCAATGCTCCGAAGTGACGGGCCTACAAGTGTTACCTGCTGGTCGGATGCAAATTCTCTTCCCATAAGCGTCTTTTTCTTTGTGAGTTCAAAGCCTTTGCCGAAAAGAATATCAAGATGCTCTCTTGAAAGATGCACATGTCTTGCAGAAACACCGACTTTTATTTTATCATCTTCATTTATGTCAGCCATTTGTTCAATCGCCTTTTTAACGGCATCGGCAATCATTTTTTCATCGTATTTCATAAATCAAAAACCTTTCGATTTTATTCTTCGTCCGCCTTTTTGTCACCCTCGACATCAAAGAACTTCAAAACCTCATCGTGAGGTCTCGGGATAACCGCATCCGCATAAACTTCGCCAAGCTGGGCAGCCTTTGTTTTTCCGTTCTGGAGTGCGCTTGTCACGGCATCAACTTTACCTGCAACAATTATTGTTACAAGGCGTCCGCCAAGGCGCTTTTCTGTATGCACAAGTCTTACATTTGCGGTCTTTAACATAGAGTCAAGTCCTTCAATTGATGCAACAAGTCCCTGAACTTCAAGAAGTGCAAGTGCGTTATCGCCTTCGAAATGAGGACATTCCTTAAGGTCCATAAAGTTTTTTGGCATTTTCTTATTGAATTTATCCTTGTTTATATCGCAAAGATATGCCATTTTATCAACTTTTTCCGACACATTTGGGATTATGTGCGAAACAATATAATGCTTTTTGCTCTCAGCATATTTTTTTGCAGCCTCAACTGCCGCCTTGACATCCGCCACATCACCCTCGATTTTTGCCGCCATTATAAGCGGAACAGGAAATCCCGGTGCAAAGGGTCTGTTTCTGTCAAATGCAATTACTTTTACATTGCCTGTTTTTGCCATTATATCAGCGCAGACAACCGCAGTTGTAAAGCTGTATACCTCTATCATTCCGAAAGCTTTCATAAACTGTATGTACCTCTGAAACTAAATTTGAATATTAAACAATATGAAGTCCGTCAACAAGAACACATCTTCTCTGGCGGGTAAATGAATGTGTTGCTGTAAGTCCCTCACCTGTGGGGCCTGCGATTGTAAAGGTTGTATATCCTTCACCGCCGGCACCAATTCCTGCATAGCTTGGTGCATTCTTTACAAAGATTGTTGTTTCAACAGCCTTTGCAAAGCGTGTGAGATGGTCAACATTCTTTGAATGAATATGTGCCGAGTGTCTGTTGCCGTGCTCTGCCTTGCAGGCAAGGTCGATAGCCTCGTCAATGTTCTTTACTCTTACAATACCGAGAACAGGCATCATCATTTCAACATATACAAAAGGATGGTCGTTGGGAACTTCAGCAATAACAAGTCTTGCATCAGCTTCAATGCCGATAGCCTTAAGGAACAGACTTGCGTCTTTTCCTACCCAGTCTTTATTTATTCCGTATTTGCCGTTCTTTTCAACCAGACAAACCTTAACAAGTTTATCAATCTGGTCGCCCTTTATTAAGTATGCGCCATTCTTGCACATATTATCAACAAGTTTGTCTGTAATATTATCAAACGCAAAGCATTCTTTTTCAGCAATACAGGGAAGATTGTTGTCAAATGATGCACCTGCAACAATATCCTTTGCAGCCTTTTCAATATCAGCTGTATCGTCAACGATAACAGGGGGATTTCCCGCACCCGCACCTATTGCCTTTTTGCCTGAAGAAAGAAGTGCCTTAACAACACCTGGACCGCCCGTTGCAACAAGCATCTTTACTATGGGAGAAACCATCATTTCATCGCCTGATTCCTTTGTGGGCTTTTCAACCGTTACAACAAGATTTTCAGGACCGCCTGCTTCAAGAACCGCTCTGTTTACAAGGTCAACTGCATAGTTTGCAACCTTGCACGCATTTGGGTGAGGATTGAAAACAACAGCGTTTCCGCCTGCAATCATACCAATTGAATTACAAATTACTGTTTCACTCGGGTTTGTTGAGGGAGTTATACTTCCGATAACACCGTAGGGTGCCATTTCTATAAGTGTAAGTCCGTCGTCGCCAGTAAGAGCCGTGGGGTGCAAATCCTCAGTACCCGGAGTTTTATTTGCAACAAGCTGGTGCTTTACTATTTTGTCGGAAACTCTACCCATTCCCGTTTCTTCAACACCCATTTTTGCCATAACTTCAGCCTCTGCAAGAGTAAGCGCTCTGATTCTTTCGATCATCTTTTCTCTCTGTGCAACAGAGAAGCTTCTGAACTGTTTATAAGCCTTATCAACTGCCTCGAGAGCCTGCGTCATTGTCGGGAAAACACCCTTCTGGTGAGAGGGAGTCTGGGACATTGATTTTACAACGCTTGCAACTATTTCGCTAACATATCTTTCATCAAGCATTTTTATATCTCCTTAATGTGATATTATTTTATACTTTTACACG
>JAZSLO010000133.1:0-8310 GCA_045535415.1 Eubacteriales bacterium | reverse complement strand
CCATAGAAAATTCAAATTTTCTGTTGTCCAAAGTGCTTTATCGAAAAAAACAAGATGCCTCGCTTATTTCTAAAAGACAATTTTACTTTTCTTGTGTAAGAAAAGCACGAATAAAACGGTGTCGTGCATAAGCCGACACCGCAAAAAATAAGTCCAAATAAAAAAGTCCGCAAAATGCGGACTTTTTCATTAAACTATCTTAATTTGACACATCTGCATAGCCTTCAAGGCATTATCGTGATTCTCAGGAGTAGTTCCTGCACAGCAGGATGAGTTCACGATAATTTCAACTTCGGGAAGATGCGCTTTTACACACATAGCATTTGAAATAACGCATATATCCGTGCAAAGCCCCACAAAAGTAATGCTCTCTATTTTGTCACTTGTCTTGTCAATTTCAAGAAGTTTTTCGCAAAGTTCTGTCGAGCCGAATGTGATTTTATCAATGGCAGGTGTCTTGCGAAGTGCATCAATATCCTTCTGAATCTCGTGCCCGAATGTTCCTTTTATACAGTGCTTTACGGGAAGATTTTTTCCTTCTTGCGTTTGGGAATAATTTTCAAAATGCGTGTCTCTCGTAAAGAGAACAGGCCCTTTGAAATTCTTTATCTTTGCCACAACCTTATCAACAATTGCCACCGCCTCTTTTGTGCCAAGCGAACCGTCAATAAAGTCATTCTGCATATCAACAACAACTAAAATATCCATAATTTTCTCCTTTAAGCATACACAAAAGTCTGAACTCTTTTTTCGAGAATATCAAGATAGAGAGCACTTTCTCTCTTTGCTTTTTCAAGGTCGAGTGTCTTGTAATTTCCGCATTCAATTTCAGAATTTCCGAAAACCTCACCATCGTGAGAGATGATTTTACGAAGAACATCCTTTGTGATTTCAAGAACTCTATCGTTGTCCGCATTTCTTACAAGAAGATAAAACCCCGTCTGGCAACCCATAGGACCAAAGTAGATAACATCGTTTGCAATTTCGGAATTTCTGACATATGTTGCAAACATATGCTCAAGAGTATGCATTGTGCCAAAATCCATAAAATCGTCGCCATTTGGCTTTCTTGTGCGAAGATCATATGTTGTAATGTCGCCGTCAACACGGGAAACATAAATTCCCGGCAAAAGCTTTGTATGGTCAACCGTAAAACTTGTTATTTTTTGCATTTGTATCTCCTTTAAACATTTTCAATCTTAATAAACGCAAGGTTGTCGTAGCCGAAGCCTCTTGAGTTTACATTTTTTGTGGGATCTATGAGGAAGAAATTGTATCTTTCGCTGTCAAAGTCGAACATAACCGAAAGACCAAATTTCTTGCTTGTCATTCTGTAAAAATCAAGGACAAAATTTTCAAAACTCCACTTCTGGCAGTCGCAGCCCTTGTCTTCGCAAAGTTTCAGAGTTATTTTGCCAATGTCCTTTTCATCCACTGCCGTAATATAAAGATCAGTGTCGCAAAGTCTTATTTTGAAAAATCCGTCGTCACATTTTTCTATCATAAAGTTTGAAGGTGAAATTTTGTCGGAAAGTGAGAGGTTTGAAACTTCGCCCACATTTTCAATATTCCATAAAGTTTCTTTGTGGCTCTTTAACGACCTGAAAACATCGTCGTTCTTTGGATTTCTCGCAAAACAGTATGGGTCTTCAATGCTGTGGAATTCAAGGCGCACGGGCTTTGTTTCGTCATATCCCCAGAAGTTCTTTGTGGGGAAAAAGCAGGTGAATGCCGAATCCACTTTCCAGGTTTTTCCTGCACTCTGATAGTCTATTGCCACAAAAGATGAACCGTCTTTTGTGGGGATTTCATATTGACAGATTGTGTCAAAATCAGCTTTATTTGAAATCTTCGCATCAACTATGCCGTTTTCGTCGCATAACCCTTGACAGATTTCATCAATTTTGCAAAGCCTTGCATCTTTGACAAGAATCAAAGGACCTCTCTTTAAATACCAGAGATATTTTGAATTTTCGTCGTATTCTACATCCGCCTTGCAGAGTTTTACTGGCATGAAAAATTCAATCTCGATTTTGTCGCCCGTCTTTGCTTTGTCAAATACTTTTATGTATCCTTTTTGACTGTTTTCTGTATCTTTTCCGTTTACGCTCAAAGTATATTTTTCGCACCACGAGGGTATTCTCACAAACAAATTTGTGTTGCAGTCATTTTCAAGAGTGATTTTGATTTTGTTACCGCTCGGATAAGTTGTTTCAACCTTGAAATTTACCTTGTTTGCATCATTGTCAAAGGCGCATACTTTTCCGCTTTCATAAGCGTTAAAGTAAATACCGTCTTTGCCCGAAACCACGCTCCACAAAGAGCCGAGTGCTATTCCCGCACCACCGATGCACGCACAGCAGCCGTAAAACTCGGTGGCATTTTCCATTCCCTGAAAGCCGCCTGTTCTTCTAGCTCTTGTTCCCATAAAGAGTGGGGAATACGAGTCAAACGGAAAGCCAAGTATCATGTCGCTTTCGTAAGTATTTACACTTCCGAGCATTGCATTGTAAAGTGAAATTTCAATAGCATCTGCATATTTTACATCGCCCGTAAAACAAAGCACTTGGAAAAGAAGTTTTAAAAGCGTTACAGTAACGCAGGTTTCCTGCATAATACCGTAGTTGTCAGTTGCAAACTGACGGGCACTTGAATTGTCAAAAAGCTCGTGCGTAAGTCCCGATGAGCCGACTATTGTAAAATCAGATTCCAAAAGAAGATTTACAAAATTTATAACTGCCACTTTGTATTTTTCAATTTTTGTGACTCTGTAATATTCGAGCAGTCCCTCAAAGTTTGACATCATTTCGTATGCCTTTTGCAAGGGGTACTGAAAAGGATAAAGTTTTCCCTCGTATGCAAGTTCAAAAATGTTGCCCTCGCTTATTCCTCCGCAGGAAACGATATGATGAGCAAAGTCAAGATATCTTTGTTCACCCGTCACATTGTAAAGGCGGACAATTGGCTCTAAAATTGACGATGCGTTGAGACCCATAAGCGCCTGAGAGCAGGAGGTTATTGGCTTTTTGCCTTCGCTTTCATCGCCGACTTTTGAAATAATATAGTCAACATGGCGTTTTGCACATTCAATTACTTTTTCTTTAAGGTCATTATCCTTGCAAATGGAAGCAAAGTGTAAAAATCCAAGAAGCACATATTTTCTGCCCCACATATCCCAGCCATTGAATTCCTTTTCAATGCTGTATGAGGAAATTCTGCCGAGCTCGTCTTGCGTTTCCATAAGACTTGTTACTGCTTTTTCGAGAACTTTATAAAGCTTCTCGTTTTGAGTGTATTCGTAAACCATACAAGAGCCCCTCATGGTCTTGCCCCAGTATTCGCATTTCCAGGAAAGCGTCGCATCGTCGACATTGGATCTGAACTGATTTACAAAAATGTTCCAGTATCTTTCATCAAGTCCCTGAATTTTTTCAATGAGCTTTATACTTTTGTCAAAAATTCCGCTGTAGGAAAAGCAACCTTGTGGAAGTTTAAAGAGCGTATCGGTGTCTTTTCTTGTTCCGAATTCTCCGTCTAAAACATTAAGTTTTTTAAGTAAAGCGTCATTCATAAAATTTGCCTCCGTAAGGTGAGTAAAAACAAAAAAATGTTTCTATGCAAATGATACCAAAAGGCTCTTTGTTTGTCAATAAATATAATAAAGAAAAAAATTAAAAAAACACTTGATTTTTTTAAAAAGGTGTGGTATAGTATAAGCGTAGAATTTGATAGCAAGGTTAAAGAGCGGTCCGAAAAAACCGCTCTTTAAAGTTTATTTTGACAAAATTTAAGTGAGGTAAATGCTTTGGCACAAAAGAAAAAAGGAAATTTAGTTTCAAGAATAACTGAAATGATAGAGGTCGCAGTAAACGATTGCGGATGCACTCTCTGGGATGTTGAATTTGTAAAAGAAGGCTCAGATTTCAATCTTGTGGTTTATATCGATAAACCCGAGGGAATAACCCTTGATGACTGCGAAATGGTAAATGATGCAATAGAGCCTATCCTTGATGAGAACGATCCCATTGAAGGAAGCTATTATCTTGAAGTGTCGTCTCCGGGACTTGAAAGAGAACTTAAAACACCTGCACACATAAAGGCGTTTATCGGCGAGAGAGTAATTGTAAAACTCTATGCGGCAAGAGACGGAAGAAAGACTTTTGATGCAAGCATAGTGGATTTTGACGAAGAAAACAATCAGCTTGTAATTAAGTCTGGCGAGCAAGAAATTCGCCTTGATGATAAGGAAGTTGCAAGCATTAAAACAGTTTATGAATTTTAAAATATAACTACTATTTAGGAGGAAAAACCAGAAAATGAACGCGGAATTTTTTAAAGCACTTGACTTGCTTGAAAAGCAAAAGGGAATACCCAAGGACTATATGAAGGAAAAGGTTGAAGCAGCGCTTCTAAGTGCCTTCAAAAAGGATAACGGATATTCAAATGTAAGAATAGTTCTTGACGAAAACAAAAAGGATGTAAGAGTTTATAAGCAGCTTTTAATTGTTGACCCTGAGGCTGACGAGGAAATACAGATTCCAAAGTCAAAGTATCTTTTGATGCAGGGCGAAACTGATGAGGAAGTTGAAGAATTTGACGAAATGCCCGAAGACGAATCTGAAGAAGATGTTGAAGAAGAAATGGTTACTATCACAAGAAAGCATATCTTCAATCCCAGAACTGAAATAACACTTGAAGAAGCAAGAAACATAAAGAAGTCATATAAGATGGGCGACATTGTTGAAATAGAAGTAAAGCCCAAGAACTTTGGAAGAATTTCCGCACAGACTGCAAAGCAGGTAATTATTCAGGGAATAAGAGAAGCGGAAAGAGATATTATGGTTCGCGAATACGAAAGCAAGAAGGAAGAAATTGTTTCTGCTATTGTATCAAGAGTTGACCCCGTTACAGGAAACGCACTTCTTGAAATGGGAAGAAATGAAGTAACACTCTTCAAGAACGAACAGATTCCCGGTGAAAGACTTGTCGAGGGTGACAGAATCAAGGTTTATGTAACAGTTGTAAAGAAAGAAACAAAAGGCCCGACAGTTGTGCTTTCAAGAAAGCATTCGGGACTTGTAAAGAGACTTTTTGAACTTGAAGTACCTGAAATTCAGGACGGAACTGTTATTATTAAGGCTATCTCAAGAGAAGCAGGCTCAAGAACAAAAATTGCAGTTTACTCAAGAGATCCCAATGTTGATCCCATCGGCTCATGTATCGGACCTAAGGGCATGAGAAAGAATAACATAACCGCTGAAATAAAAGGCGAAAAAATTGATATAATAAAGTACAGCGAAAATGCAGAAGAATTCATAAGAGCAGCACTTTCTCCCGCACAGGTTGTATCTGTTACGGAAACAGGCGAAAGAAGTTGTTATGTACTTGTTGAAGATGACCAGCTTTCACTTGCAATCGGTAAAGAAGGTCAGAACGCAAGACTTGCTGCAAGACTCACAGGCTTTAACAAGATTGATATAAAGAGCGTGTCTGCGGCTCGTGCTGCGGCATTCCACGATATAGTTGAAGGCAAGAACGAGGCAGAAAGTTCATTTGGCGGAAAGCTCGTTGAAGCCTGGACAAAAGAGCAGGAATAAACATCAGAGTGCGTGTAATTCTATTGGAGGAAAAGGACAGAAAGAATTTGTCTTATAATATATGACTCAGAAATCACAAAAAAGAGTACCCGAGAGAAAATGTATCGGGTGCAATGAAAAAAAGCCGAAATTTGAACTTGTGAGAGTTGTAAGAACACCCGAGGGCGAGGTAAAACTCGATACTAAGGGAAAACTTTCGGGAAGAGGCGTTTATACATGTAAAAGTGCAAAATGCCTTGAGAAAGCCATTAAATCAGGCAGAATAGAGAAAAACCTTGAAATAAAGGTGCCCGACGGTTTTTATGAAAGCATAAGAGAATACTTGTCGGAGGTGGAAGACCTTTAAGATGTTTGATTTTACAGAAAAACAGCTCGAAGAAAACCTTGACAGAATACTTAATGCTTTCGGCCTTGCAAAGAGAGCAGGAAAATGCACTGTCGGGACAGGTATGTGCGTTGAGGAAATACGAAAGGGCAAAGCAAAACTTGTAATTTGCGCCTTTGATATTTCCGATAACACAAAGAAAAGACTTTATGACAGTTGTAAATTTTACAATGTTCCGATTTTAAATATCCCTTGCACGAAAGACCGTCTTGCGAAATTTTTTGGCAAGACAAATGAAACATCTGCCGCTTGTATAAGCGATGACGGATTTTTGAATATAATATGCAAAATCTTCAATGAAACACACGTAAAACATACGGAGGTGCACGAGTAATATGGCATTGACAAAAGTTAGCAGTTTTGCAAAAGATATAGGTGTAAAGAGTAAAGATGTGGTTGAACTTTTAAAACAGCACGGCTTTGATGGAAAGTCAACTTCTTCATCACTTGAGCACGAAGAACTTAATATTATCCTTCAGCATTATACTTCACAGAGCACTGTTGAAGACATAAACAAGTACTTATATGTTGAAACAAAGCCCGCAAAGGAAGAAAAGCCGGCAAAGGAAGAAAAGGCTGTAAAGGAAGAGCCCAAAAAAGAGCCTGAAACAAAGCCTGAGGCTCCAAAGAAGGCAGAAAAGCCTGCCCAAAAGAAAGAAATTCCCGAAAGAAAGCCTAATGAAAGAGTGCAGACTCAGGAAGCAAAAAAGCCTTCTTTCGACGCGACAAAGAAACCTTTCCAGCAAAGAGATACGTCTTCAAATCCGAGATTTTCAAACAATCAGCAAAAGGGCGGTCAGATGACAGAAAGACAGCTTGAAAAGCAGATAAGCAAAATTTCAAAAGAGGGCGCGGCTCTTGCAAAGCAAGAAGGAAGAAGCGTTGAGGCTTATCCTAAATTTGATAAAACCGAAAGATTTGATAAATACAGCAATGTTAAATTTACTAAAGACGGCTTTGTAAATGTTTCACAGCCTCAGAATCAGAAGCCTTCAAAGCCTGCTTTTAAGAAGAATAACTTCAATCAGAACAGAGATAAGGATGAAGAGTCCCAATCTGTTCGTCAGCCTTCCTTAAAGCCTGTATTTGATAAAGACGGTAATATCAGAAGCCGTTATGCAGGTCAGAAAATTGAGGGCGCAATGCCTCAGTTTGATGAGGAAGGAAAGGTTGTAGTTGATATCAGAACAAGCGAAGTTGACCTTTCAAAATATGATGAAAGACTTGACAATCTTGTTCCGGATGCGCTTGATAACGAAATGGGCTCAAAGAAGAAAAAGCCACAGGGTGGCGGTATGCAGAAAAACTCAAACGGCAGAGTTAACAGAAACGAAGCTGCAAGCCGTGACTTTATGGCCTATGGAAATAATAACTTCAAGAATAAGAAGGGTGGCAAGAATAAGAAATCTCAGGCTCCTCAGGAACCCGTAAAGAAGTTTACAGGTCCTATAACTATACCTGAAGATATTATGATAAATGAGCTTGCATCAAAGCTTATGATTACAACGGGCGAAGTTATAAAGAAGCTTCTCGCAATGGGACTTCCTATGGATGCAGTTGGTGCAAATAAGCTTGTAGACTTTGATACAGCATACCTTCTTGCAGACGAAATGGGCATTGTTGCAGAAAAAGAAGTTGTTGTTTCAATTGAAGATAAACTCTTTGCAAAAGATGATGAAATTTCCGAAGACGCGGAAAATATGGTTGAAAGAAGCCCTGTTGTCTGCGTTATGGGGCACGTTGACCACGGTAAGACTTCGCTTCTTGATGCAATCAGAAACACAAATGTAACTGCAGGTGAAGCCGGCGGTATTACACAGCATATCGGTGCTTACAGAGTAAAGATAAATGACAGGGATATCACATTCCTTGATACACCCGGTCACGAGGCATTTACTGCAATGAGAGCAAGAGGCGCTCAGGCAACAGATATTGCAATTCTCGTTGTTGCGGCAGATGACGGTATTATGCCCCAGACAATAGAGGCTATAAATCATGCAAAGGCTGCGGGCATTACTGTTATTGTTGCAATCAATAAGATTGATAAGCCGGCGGCAAATGTTGATAATGTAAAACAGAATCTTGCAAATTATGAACTCATACCTGAAGAGTGGGGCGGAGATACTATATGTGTACCCGTGTCAGCTTTAAAGCGTCAGGGTATTGAAGAACTTCTTGAAATGGTGCTCCTTGTTGCTGATATGAAGGAGCTCAAGGCAAATCCCAACTGCTCTGCAAAGGGTATTGTAATCGAAGCAAAGCTTGATAAGGGCAGAGGTCCTGTTGCAACAGTTCTTGTACAGAGCGGAACATTGCACAGAGGCGATG
>JAZSLO010000223.1:0-5879 GCA_045535415.1 Eubacteriales bacterium | reverse complement strand
TTGTATCAAGTATACTTCCAGTAATGGATAATCTTGAAAAAGCAAAAAAGTCTCTCATTGAGGGCGATTACACATGTGTTTTGTGTAAAGAAAACGAGGTTTTCTTTTCTAAAAAAAGAGGTGTAAAACCGCTTTTGGAATTTCTTGAATCGGGCAAAAGTTTTTGCGGCTTTTGTGCCGCAGACAAAACTGTCGGCGAGGGTGCCGCGCACCTGTATTGTCTTTTGCACATCAAGAAAGTCTTTGCTGTGGTTATAAGCGAAAATGCAGAGAAAATTCTTGTTCAAAACGGCATTTGTGTTAAATACCAAAAGAAAGTTCCGTTCATTATAAATCGCAAAGGCGATGATATGTGCCCGATAGAAAAATGCGTGCATGGTGTTTGCGATTCAAAAGTGGCACTTGAATTGATAAAGAAAAGACTCTCCGAACTTTAAACAAATTTATTCTGAAAGGAAAAGATAAATGAAAGTATATAAAAAAATAACTCAGCTTATCGGAAACACTCCTTTGATTGAACTTGAAAATATAGAAAAAGATAGCGGTGCGGTAGCTAATATATTTGCAAAACTTGAATATTTCAATCCCGCAGGAAGTATAAAGGACAGAACCGCCCTCTCAATGCTTGAAGATGCAAGAGAGAAGGGACTTTTGAAAGACGAAAGTGTAATCATTGAGCCAACAAGCGGAAACACGGGCATTGGTCTTTGCATGGCGGCAGTGACTTTCGGATACAAAGTGATTTTAACAATGCCCGAAAGTATGAGCCTTGAAAGACGAAATTTACTAAAGGCTTTTGGCGCAAGTCTTGTCCTGACACCTGCAAGCGAGGGAATGGCGGGCGCAATAGAGAAGGCAAAGGAAATAGCATTGCAAACTAAGGGAAGTTTTATTCCCTCTCAATTTGAAAACCCGTCAAACCCAAAGGTTCATTTTGAAACAACAGGGCCTGAAATATGGAACGATACAGACGGGAAGGTCGACATTCTTGTGTGCGGCGTCGGTACAGGCGGAACTTTAACGGGCACAGGCGAATTTTTAAAGAGCAAAAATAAGGATATAAAGGTTGTGGCAGTAGAGCCTGAAAAATCCCCCGTTTTGTCAAAAGGCGTATCGGGGCCTCACGGACTTCAGGGAATTGGCGCAAACTTTGTCCCGCAGATTTTGAATCGTGATATTATTGATGAAATTATAACCGTAAAAGAAGAAGATGCCTATAAATTCGGCAATGCTGTTGCAAAAAAGGAAGGTTTTCTTGTCGGAATTTCCTCAGGTGCGGCATTGTGCGCGGCAGTAAACCTTTCAATGCGCGAGGAGAATAAGGGCAAAAACATAGTTGTGATTTTCCCTGATACCGGCGAAAGATATTTGTCAACACCCCTTTTTGACTGATAAAAAAACAAAAATCCACTCTGAAACAGAGTGGATTTTTTGTATAAATAAAGTTTAGGTCAAGCCTTTTTTAAAGGCTTGCGGTTTCAAAAGGCGGAGCCTTTGTCGCTCACGTGCTGTGAGCGAAATCGCCTGCCTTCCAAAAACGCAGGAAAGGGAAAACCCTCGTCGGGAGTTTTCCCTTTAAACTTTTATTCTTTTAATTCTTCTTCCAGGTCCATACGCTCATTGTTAAAAGAAGCGGATAAATTTCAAGTCTTCCGAGAAGCATTGCAAAGGATAAAACGACCTTTGAAAAACCGGAATAGCCTGAATAGCAGACAACAGGGCCTACCTTGTCAAGTCCGGGACCTATGTTGTTAAAGCACGCCATTGCGGCGGTGATATTTGTCTGGAAGTTTCCAAACGGGTCAAAACTCAAAAGCAGGAAAAATGCAACAAGGCACATCATATACAAAACAAAATAGTACACAACACCGCTTGCCGTTTCTTGCTCAAGTATCTTGCCCTCGAATTTCACGGCACTTACACTTCTCGGATGCAATGTTTTCCAGAGTTCTTTTGCTGAGGTTTTGAAAAGAATCATAACTCTTGCAACCTTAAGACCGCCTGCCGTTGACCCTGCACATCCGCCTACCATCATGAGAAGCACAAGGATTGTCTTTGACAGCATGGGCCAGGTGTCAAAATTCGCAGTCGCAAAGCCGGTTGTTGTCATGATGGAGCTAACCTGGAAAAATGAGTCTGTAACAGTATTTGAAAAATTGGTGTAAAGGTGCGATATGTTAATTGTTATTATAACAGTACTTATTGCAACAATTCCAAGATAGCACCAAAGCTCTGTACTTTTAAACAGAGTTTTTATCTTTTTTACAAGCAAGAGATAATAGAGATTAAAATTAACCCCAAACAACAGCATAAATATGCCGATTGTCCACTTTACAGGAGTGGAGAACGAGGCAATACTGTCCGAATATATTCCAAAACCTCCCGTTCCCGCCGTACCAAAAGAATGAACAAGGCTCTCAAAAAAGGACATTCCGAGAATTTTCAGAATAATTATTTCAATAACAGTAAGTGCAATGTATATAATGTAGAGAATTTTTGCCGTATCCTTGATTCTGGGAACAAGCTTTCCCACAATAGGCCCTGGAACTTCGGCTCTTAAAATATGAATTGACCTGTCCGAAACATTGGGTATTATTGCCATTATAAAGACAAGAACTCCCATGCCGCCAACCCAGTGAGTAAAGCTTCGCCAGAAATGCATTCCACGTCCAAGCGTTTCCACATTGTCAAGAATGGATGCACCCGTTGTAGTAAATCCGCTTACCGTTTCAAAAAACGCATTTATGAAATTTGGAATTTCACGGCTTATAACAAAAGGCAAAGCACCAAGAGCTGACATTGAAATCCATGCAAGTGCAACTATGACAAAGCCGTCCTTTGCATAAATTACATTTGCCTTTGGCCTAAATACAAGGCTGATAACCGTACCAAGTATAAGACAAATCGCAGCTGCAGCGGCAAATGAGAAAATGCCTGTTTGTTCCTTATATATAACCGATACAATCAGAGGAAAAAACAACAGAAACGCTTCAATCTGTATTATTTTGCCAAGCGTTTTAAATACCATTGAATAGTTCATTAAATAATCCGCCTTTAAAAGTAATTTACGAAAGCACAATATCCGACAAATCCTGAAGACGCTCGTTTCCGGCAGACAGAACAATAACTCTGTCGCGTGCCTTAATGGTGTCATTACCTGTCGGAACTATTGCCGTTTTTGAATTGCGGACAATTCCGGCAATAAGAACATTGCGCTTTAAACTCAGGTCTTTCAAAGGAATGTCTAAATGTTCAAAATCACTCTTGACCGAAAATTCAAGAACTTCTGCTTTTCCGTCAAGAATCTTATAGAGCGATTCAACATTTGAACCCATGGAATTTTCAAGCGCTCTTGCGTATCTTGTTATAAGGCTTGAAATTGTAATTTTTGGAGAAATTATACAGTCAAGTCCCAATTTTTCCGCCATTGCCGAAAGTTCGGCACTATTGACTTTTGATATAACCTTTGGAACATTGTGGGATGAGGCAAAGAAAGAAATGAGTATATTCTGCTCATCCATGCCCGTAAGTGCAACAAAACCATCTGTCTCCAAAATTCCCTCTTCAAGAAGAATATCCTGATTTGTTCCGTCGCCGTGAATAATCGAAACTCCGGGAAGAAGATTGGCAAATTCTTTGCACCGCTCGATATCCTTTTCAATTATTTTAACACTTGCGCCGCCAAGTGAGAGCCTTTTGGCAAGATAGAACGCTGTTGTGCTGGCACCCACAATCATAACGCTTTTAGCCTGTCTTTGCAAAAGGTTCATAGACCTTAAAAGCTTTGATATTTCATTGGGCGATGCGGTAAGTTCAATCTTGTCGCCTTCCTTGAGAACAAAATTACCGTCAGGTATAACAACCTCGTCGCCTCTTTGAACAGCACAGATAAGAAACTTTGCATCATATTTTTTACGAAGTTCAATAAGACTCATATTGCAAAGAGGGGAGTCGGGCTTTATAATAAGCCCTATCATTTCAAGGCTTCTTCCTGAAAAAGTTTCAACGCTTGTTGCGCTCGGGAGTCGAAGTAACTTAAATATTTCATAAGCAGTAAGACTTTCGGGGTTCATAGACATTGAAAGATTGAGAGAACTCTTTAGAAAGCCGAGGCTGTTTTCGTTGTATTCGGGATTTCGGATTCTTGCAATCGAGTGCTTTGCACCCATTTGTCTTGCAAGATAGCACGAGAGCATATTAAATTCGTCCGAACCGGTAACAGCAACAACAAGCTGCGCTTTGTCGACCTGAGCTTCCGCAAGAATATCGCAGTCTGTTCCTGTTCCGCAAACGCACATTACATCATATATATTTGAAATTTCGCTGATTACTTTTTTGTTGCTGTCGATACATACAACATCATGTCCTTCTGCCACAAGGCTTGAAACAATTGTTGTACCTATTTTACCGCAGCCGATAATAATAATTCTCATAAAACAAATCCTTTTTACAAAAAAGTTTATCCATTTACACTATATTATAATATTTTTTATTTATTTGTCAAGAAAGACACAATTTCATATTTTTATAAAAAAATTCAGTTTAACTTGAAATATTCATTTTTGTGTTGTATAATAAAGTGATTAAATATATTTTGGCACGAAGGAGAGATTATTTTATGAAAAACGAACTTAAAACCAAAGTTCTTACACTCCTTGAAAACGATGCAAGACTGACTTTTGAAAAAATAGCCGTTATGCTCGATAAGGAATGCACAGAGATTGCCGAAATTATAGGCGAACTTGAAAAAGATGGTGTTATCGTGGGATACAAGACTCTTGTTGACTGGGATAAAACCGAAAGAGAATATGTAACTGCACTTATCGAGCTTAAAGTAACCCCACAGAGAGACCGCGGATTTGAAAGGGTTGCCCAGAGAATTTGCAGCTATCCTGAGGTTAAGAATATGTACCTTATGTCAGGCGCATATGACCTTTGCGTTATGATAGAAGGTAAAACAATGAAGCAGGTGGCACTTTTTGTTGCGGAAAAGCTTGCGGTAATTGACGGAGTTATCTCCACAAGCACACATTTTGTGCTTCGTAAATATAAAGACAAGGGCGTTGTGTTCGGATATGACACAGAAGGCCCTGAGGACGAGAGAGGAAATTTAAACTGATATGATAGATTATTCAAAGGTGCTTTCATCAAGAGCAACGGGCCTGAAACCGTCAGGAATAAGAAAATTCTTTGATATCCTTGACGAAATGCAGGGTGTAATTTCGCTGACAGTCGGTCAGCCCGATTTTAAGACTCCCTGGCATATAAGAGAGGCTGCGATTGAATCTCTTGAAAAAGGAAAGACATATTATACATCAAACAGCGGACTTTTAGAATTCAGAAAGGGAATCAGCGAATATCTTGAAAGAAGATTTTCCGTTTCCTATGACCCGAAGGATGAAATGATTGTAACAGTCGGCGGAAGTGAGGCTATTGACCTTGCAATAAGGGCAATTGTAGAGCCCGGTGATGAGGTTCTGGTTGTAGAGCCGTCATATGTTTGCTATACACCAATCACTGCTCTTACGGGCGGAGTTCCGGTTATAGTACCTACAAGAGTTGAGGATAAGTTCAAGCTTACTCCCGAGCTTTTGAAAAAGTATATAACACCCAAGACAAAAATGCTTATTCTTCCTTTTCCAAATAACCCGACAGGCGCTATTATGACAAAGGAAGACCTTGAAAAGATAGCGGATGTTATAAGAGGCACAAATATTGTTGTTCTCACAGATGAAATCTACGGTGAACTTACATACGGCAGACGCCACGCATCTTTTGCGGCTATTCCCGATATGAAGGAAAGAACAATATATGTCGGCGGTTTTTCAAAGACTTATGCTATGACGGGCTGGAGACTTGGTTATGTCTGTGCGCCCAAG
>JAZSLO010000153.1:0-12060 GCA_045535415.1 Eubacteriales bacterium | reverse complement strand
AGAATCGCAGGCGGAACAAGCGGCAACACAACCGCGAAAATCACCTTTCAACACGGACTTGTTTACCACAAACTTATACAAGACTTCGGCATTGAAAAGGCGAAAATGTATCTTGATGCAAATAAAGATGCGCTTTTAGAGTATGAAAAACTGTGCAAAAGCATCGACTGCGATTTTCAAAAAGCAAATGCCTTGACCTATTCATTAAAAGATACAAAAGAAATTGAAAATGAAGTGAAAGCCGTAAATTCTCTTGGATTTAATGCAAAATTTGTGCATAATTCGCCACTTCCGTTTGAAACAAAAGGACTTGTTTGCTTTGAAAATCAGGCGCAATTCAATGTTTTAAAATTTATAGCTCAAATTTCAAAGGATTTAAATATTTATGAAAACACCTTTGTCCAAAAGATAGACGGAAACTGTGCAATTTTTGACGGCGGAAAAGTGACTGCAAAAAAGATAATTGTTGCAACACATTTTCCATTTATAAATTCACACGGAAACTATTTTCTGAAACTTTATCAGCACAGGTCATATGCCTGTGCATTTGAAAATACAGATGAAAAACTTTGCGATATGTATGTTGACGAAGATTTGAAAGGACTTTCATTCAGGCGATATAATGACCTTTTGCTTGTTGGCGGCGGCAGTCACAGAACGGGAAAGAAAGGCGGCGGATACGCGGAAATTGAAACCTTTGTCAAAAGACATTACCCTCATACAAAACTAAAATATCGTTGGGCGGCGCAGGACTGTATGAGCCTTGATAATTCCTCGTATATCGGAAATTATTCAAAGTTTACACCGCATCTGTTTGTAGCATCAGGCTTTAATAAGTGGGGAATGACGCTTTCAATGGCGGCGGCGAAAATACTTTGCGATATGGTAAGTCAAAAGAAAAATGAGTATGCTCCCGTTTTTTCGCCTCAAAGAAGCATAATAAGACCTCAGCTTTTTGTAAACGGAGTTGAAACTGCAAGTAATCTTATAAATCCGATTCCAAAACGCTGCTCACACCTTGGCTGTGCATTAAAGTATAATAAACTTGAGCATAGCTGGGACTGCTGCTGCCACGGCTCAAGGTTTGACGAAAGCGGAAGAGTGCTTGAAAATCCTGCAATGAAAAATATAAATGTAAATAAAAAGACGGACAAATAGTTTTCCGTCTTTTTGTATTGAAAAATGAGCGATAAAATGATATAATAACACATAATAAAAAACTAACTTTGGAGCGAAAAAATGATAAAAATTCTCTTTATATGTCACGGAAATATTTGCAGAAGCCCGATGGCAGAGTTTGTTATGAAAAAACTTGTAAAAGATAAGGGACTTTCGCAAAAGTTTGAAATAGCCTCTGCCGCAACAAGCACCGAGGAAATAGGAAACGGCGTTTATCCGCCTGCAAGAAAAAAGCTTTCGGAACACGGAATAAATTGCGACGGAAAGACTGCCCGTCAGATGACGAAAAAAGACTATGAGTATTATGACTATCTTGTGGCGATGGATAAATTCAATCTTCGCAACATGTCGCGTTTTGTTGACGATGATAAGGATAAAAAAGTAAGCTTACTTATGGACTACACAGACACACCAAGGGATGTTGCAGACCCGTGGTATACAGGTGATTTTGAAACAACATATAATGATGTTTTGAACGGGTGTACGGGGCTTTTGGAATTTCTTATAAAGGAAAAGAAAATATGATAATTTTAATAACAGGCGCATCCCATACGGGAAAAACGGCACTTTCTCAGAAATTGCTTGAAAAGTATAAATACCCGTATCTTTCAATCGACCACTTGAAAATGGGACTTATAAGAAGCGGTCACACAAATCTCACTCCATACAGCAGCGATCAAGAACTGACGCAGTATTTGTGGCCGATAGTGAGAGAAATGATAAAAACCGCCATTGAAAATAATCAGAATCTTATTGTTGAGGGAGTGTATATTCCTTTTAACTGGCAAGAGGAGTTTGAAAAGCAGTATCTTGAGAATATAAAATATTATTGCCTTGTAATGAGTGAAAAATATATAAAGAACCACTTTGATGATATCAAAAAACATGAAAATGTTGTTGAAAAAAGACTGTGTGACGATTTCTCAATGGAAATAGCTCTCCAGGATAACGCAAAATTTCTCTCGCTTTGCAAAAAGTATAATGCAAATTGCGTTTTGATTGATGATGAGTATGAAATTGATATAGAACTTTAAAACATAAAATAAATATCGCCTTCATATATTTGAATAACAAGTATATGGAGGCGTTTTGTTTGAAGGACTATATTGACAAAAGAGTGACTTGTCTTGCAAATTACATAATCGAAAATAATGCAACCGTAAGGTCTTGCGCCAAAGGTTTTGGAATTTCAAAATCAACCGTACATAAAGATGTAACAGTACGGCTTGAAAAGAGCAATAAGGCACTTTTTGAAAAGGTGAGGGAAGTTCTCGAAACAAATAAAACCCAGCGTCATATCCGCGGAGGAAACGCAACAAGGCAAAAATACGAAAGAATAAAACAAGCAAAAAGCTTTTCGGGTGAATAGTCATGGTAAGAATTAGTATTGTTTTATTTGTCCCCAAAAAGATTCATAAAAAACTCGAGAAAATCAAGAGATTTATAAAAAGCATAAATAAAAACCCACTTGCATAAAGCAAGTGGGTTTAGTGTTTTTTTTAATTAAAATTCAGCATTACCTACTGTTCTGGGATAAGGAATTACATCACGGATGTTAGAAACACCTGTAAGGTACATAATGATTCTTTCAAAGCCAAGACCGTAGCCTGCGTGCTTTGTGCCACCGTAGCGGCGAAGATTTACATACCACCAATAATCCTTTTCGTCAAGGTTGCACTCCTTCATTCTTTCAAGAAGAACATCAAGACGCTCTTCTCTCTGGCTTCCGCCGATAATTTCGCCAACACCGGGAACAAGAAGATCCATTGCCGCAACCGTCTTTCCGTCATCGTTAAGACGCATATAGAAGGACTTGATTTCTTTGGGGTAGTCAACAACAAAGATAGGCTTTTTGTAAACCTGCTCTGTAAGGTATCTTTCGTGTTCTGTCTGCAAATCGCAGCCCCATTCAACAGGGTATTTGAATTCTGCGCCTGAATTTTTGAGAATTTCAACTGCCTTTGTGTAGGGAACTTTTTCATAGTCGCTGTCACGAAGAGCATAAAGTCTTTCAAGAAGTGTCTTGTCAACAAAGTTGTTGAAGAATTCAAGCTCCTGTGCACAGTTATCAATTACATGGTTTATAATGTATTTTATCATATCCCATGCAAGAAGCATATTGTCATCAAGGTCTGCAAATGCAATTTCGGGTTCAATCATCCAGAATTCCGCAGCATGTCTTGCAGTGTTGGAATTTTCTGCTCTGAAGGTCGGTCCAAATGTGTAGATGTTACCAAAGGAAAGAGCATAGGTTTCGCCCTGAAGCTGACCTGAAACCGTAAGGTTTGTGCTTTTGCCGAAAAAGTCCTGTGACCAGTCGATTGTGCCGTCGTCTTTGAGAGGGGGATTTGTCATATCAAGAGTTGTAACTCTGAACATTTCGCCTGCGCCCTCACAGTCAGAACCTGTGATAAGCGGTGTGTGAACATAAACAAAGCCTCTCTTGTGGAAGAAAGAGTGAATAGCATATGCAACTTCACTTCTCACTCTGAAAATGGCTGAAAAGAGATTTGTTCTGGGTCTCAAATATGCCTGCTCACGAAGATATTCAACAGTGTGACGCTTCTTCTGGAGAGGATATTCGGGAGTTGAAGTTCCCTCAACCTCTATTGCTTGTGCTTTAATTTCAAATGGCTGTTTGTTTTCGGGGGTAAGAACGACAGTACCTGTTATAACAAGCGCCGCACCTACATTCTGCTTTGCAATTTCGTCGTAATTTGAAATAATTTCTCTTTCAAATACAACCTGAACGCCCTTGAAACAGCTTCCGTCGTTAAGGTCGATAAAACCGAAAGCCTTGCTGTCGCGGATACTTCTTGCCCATCCGCCAAGTGTTATGCACTTTCCCGAAAACGCATCTGTGTTTTCGTAAAGATGTCTTATAAGTTCTCTTTTCATTTTGTTTTTACCTCTTTATTCGCCTTTGCTTTTACCAAGATATGCTTCTTTAATTCTTTCATCTTTCAAAAGGTCTTCGCCCTTACCTTGCATTGTAATAACACCTGTTTCAAGAACATAAGCAAGGTCAGCGCACTTAAGTGCCATATTAGCATTCTGCTCAATAAGAAGCACTGTAATACCTTTTTCGTTAATTGTTTTTATAATATCAAAAATACTCTTTACAACAAGGGGAGCAAGTCCGAGTGACGGCTCATCCATCATTATAAGCGAGGGGTTTGACATAAGTGCTCTTCCAACTGCAAGCATCTGCTGCTCACCGCCCGAAAGCGTTCCTGCAAGCTGCCATTCACGCTCTTTGAGTCTGGGGAAGAGGGAATATAC
This sequence comes from Eubacteriales bacterium, assembly GCA_045535415.1. Taxonomy (GTDB): domain Bacteria; phylum Bacillota; class Clostridia; order Oscillospirales; family CAG-382; genus UMGS1387. The sequence continues at coordinate 7,599 of JAZSLO010000153.1, read as the reverse complement.
ATATTCAAAACTTTCAGAAAGATTGTCTTTTCTGAGATATGCACCTATTCTGAGATTTTCTTTAACCGTAAGATTCGGGAAAACTCTTCTTCCTTCGGGAACAAGTGTAATACCTTCCTTAACGATAGCATCGGAGGTCTTGCCGACAATTTCTTTGCCCTCATAGAGAATGGATGCGCTCTTTGGCTTGATTAAACCTGCAATTGTTTTAAGAGTTGTACTTTTACCTGCACCGTTAGCGCCGATAAGAGTTACGATTTTACCTTTGGGCACATCAAGGGAAATATCCTTAACAGCCTCAATTCCGCCGTAATTTACGGTAAGGTTTTTTATTTCAAGTATATTACTCATCGTCACTCACCCCCAGATATGCGTCAATAACCTTTTTGTCTGACTGTATGGCCGCCGGAGTTCCCGAGGAAATAAGTTTACCAAAGTCGATAACATAGATTCTGTCTGAAATATCCATAACGAGATTCATATGGTGCTCAATAAGAAGAATTGTGAGATTGAAATCTTTTCTTATTGAGTGGATAAAACTTGTAAGCTCGTCAGTTTCCTGAGGATTCATACCTGCCGCCGGCTCGTCGAGAAGAAGAAGGTCGGGATTTGTAGCAAGCGCTCTTGCAATTTCAAGACGTCTTTGCTTTCCGTAGGGAAGGCTTGTTGCAAGCTCGTCCTTTACATCATAGAGTCCTACAATTTCAAGAAGCTCTGTTGCTTTCTTTCTCATTTCAGCCTCTTCTTTGCGGTTGAGCATAAAGGTTGATGTGAAGTAGTTGCTCTTTTTTCTCATATGCATTGCAACAAGAACATTTTCAAACACAGTCATTGAATGGAAAAGACGAATGTTCTGGAAAGTTCTCGCAATACCGAGTTTTGTTATCTTGTCGGGAGATTTTGAAATACTTGCAGTATAAACACCCGAATTTTCACCCGCATAAAGCTTTTTCATTTTGCCTTTGGGATGATTTTCAAGAACAAGGTTGTCATTGTAATAAATTCTGCCGTTTGTGGGTTCGTAAACACCTGTTATAACATTGAATACAGTTGTTTTACCTGCACCGTTAGGACCGATGAGTGAAACAATCTCATTTTTGTTTACTTCCATTGAAAGATTGTTTACAGCAACAACACCGCCAAACTGCATTGTGATGTTTTCAAGTCTTAAAACGCTTTCGGGAGTATTATTCTTACCAGCCATTATTTGTTACCTCCCTCGTTAGTCTGTGCATTTATTTTTTCGCGTTTTGTTTTGCCTGTTACAAAATTTACAAATTTCTTTGCGTAGTAGGGTATTTCCTTTTCACCCATAATGCCTCTTCTGAAGAAGAGAACGATAATCATAATTACAACTGAGAATACAACCATTCTGAAGCCGTCTCTGAGAAGCGGAACTTCGAATGAGCCGATGTATGTGTTGTCTTTGTCAAGGAATCTCAGCCACCATTCGGAACATGCAACAAACAGGAAGGATGAAAGACAGCTTCCCGAAACAGAACCGATACCACCGATTACCACGATAAGAAGAATTTCGTATGTAAGTGCTGATGTAAAGGGCTTTGCCTGAACTGTTGTCGAGTACATAGCAAAGAGAACACCGCCGATACCTGAGAAGAAAGCAGATGTGCAGAAAGACATCATCTTGTGCTTTGCAAGGTTTATACCCATAGCCTCTGCGGATATTTCGTCATCACGGATTGCCTTGAATGCTCTGCCGTTTGTTGATTTTATGATAAGTACAATAATTCCGATGCAGACTCCTGCAATGATAAAGGGGAAAAGCGTTGAAAGATAGAAAACAACCTTGCCGTTTGCGCCCTTAATGTTGAAACTTGTAAAGGTGGGGAATCCCTTAATCATGTTTGCGCCATTTGTGATTCTTGCCCAGCCGTATGCTTCCCACTGGAAAAGCGCTCTTACGATTTCGGCAAAGCCGAGAGTTGCAATTGCAAGATAGTCGCTCTTAAGTCTTAAAACGGGAAGACCTATAAGGAACGCAAATATCGCCGCAACGCATCCTGCCATAATCATTGTAACTATAACGCCGAGAAGATTTCCAACATATTCGTTGCCAAGAAGATTTGAGAAGAATTCCTGGAAACAGAAGTTTATTGATGAGCCTTCATACTTGTAGAAAACAGAAGACTTGATGTTTGAAGGTACGGAGAATATTGCATAAGTGTATGCACCAAGAAGCATAAAGCCTGCATGACCAAGTGAGAAAAGTCCGGTGAATCCGTTAAGCAAGTTTACGGATACTGCAATAAGCGAGTAAACTGCACCTTTTTTCAAAACTGTAAAGAGAAGGGATGTGGGCTTTAAAATCTTGGGAAGACTTGCTGCCGGAATCCATAAATTGAGGTTTTCAAGAACTGTTACCGCACCGAGTAGTAAAAGTATGAAGAAAAAGGAGATAAACAGTCCTGACTTGTTTTTCTTTTGCTGTATCATTTTTGTTTTTTCCTCCTTTTATTAAACTTTGTCTGTTGTCTTTTCGCCGAAAAGACCGGTGGGTTTTACAACAAGGATTATTATGAGAAGTGCAAATGTGAAAGCATCAGAGAATGTTGCAAAGTCAGTTCCTCTTATAATGCTTTCGCAAATACCGATTATAAATGCGCCCACAACAGCACCCGGAACAGAACCTATACCGCCGAATACAGCGGCAACGAAAGCACGAAGTCCGGGAAGTGCGCCCGATGTCGGAACGATAACCGAGAAGTTTGTAAAGTAAAGAACAGAGCCTACTGCCGCAAGTGCGGAGCCTATGATAAAGGTCATTGAAATAACCTTGTTGATTTTGATACCCATAAGACGGCTTGTCTCAAAGTCCTTTGATGTGGCCCTCATTGCCATACCGATTTTTGTGTGATTGATAAGCTGTGTGAGTGCAAATACAAGAATAAGTACAATAAACGGGGTTACAATTTTTGCCCACTGTGTCGGAGTACCGAATACTTCAACCGTTTCCGAGAGGAAAGGGATGTGGGGGTAGTACTGGGGCTGACCTGCTGTTATGTAAGTCATAAGATTCTGGAGAAGGTAACTTACACCGATAGCAGAAATCATAACACTCATTCTCGGTGCCTGTCTTAAAGGCGCATATGCAGCTCTTTCAATAACAAAGCCGAGAACAACCGTTGCAATTATAATAAGAGGTATTGCAAAGTACCAGGGGAGTGATGCCACCAAATAAATCAGCACCATACCTGCAACCATGAATACATCACCGTGTGCAAAGTTAATAAGTCTTAAAATGCCGTATACCATCGTGTAACCGATAGCAATAAGCGCATACTGTCCGCCGAGAGAAATACCCGACATAATAATTGACATTATGAATTCCAAAAAAGAGCACCTCGCTTAAAAATTATGTTTTTCTTTTGAAAACAGGTAAATATTCTGTAATTTTCAGAGTATTTAACTGCGTCCAAAAAAACAACTAAACGCTTGGTGGAGCGTGGGCCCCACCAAGCGGATATTTGCAGTTTAAGAGACTCGATTATTTAGCTGTCTGAACAGTTTCAAGAGTCCATGCTGCGTTAGCGTTATCAGAAGTCTTGATGTATGCTGTGTCACGAACTGCGTCGCCGATAGCATCAAATTCGATGTGACCGGAAACACCGTCATACTTAACACCAGCGAGAGCTGCCTTAATAGCTTCGGGATCTGCAGAGTCAGCAGCCTTGATAGCTTCGAGTGCTACATAGTAAGCATCGTAACCCATTGCAGTAACAGCACTAATTGTGTCGTTGCCGCCGTTTGCAGTCATTGCATCAGCATTTGTGTTGATGTAGTTCTTGATACCTGCGTCGAATTCAGGAGAACCGCCTTCCTGATAGAAAGTGGAAACATAAACCTGAACCTCTGTGTCCTTTGCAGCTTCGAGAACCTTGTTGTCGTCAAGTGTGTCGGAGCCGAGGATGGGAGCTTCAATACCGAGTGTAGCTGCCTGAGTTATAATCTGTGTAGCGTAAGCAATGGAAACAGGTGTGAAGATAACTTCTGCGCCCCAGTCCTTTGCCTTGTTGAGGTATGTAGTAAAGTCAGCGTTGTTTGTAGGATAGGAATCCTTCATAATTTCGCCGCCTGCCTGTGTGAATGCCTGTTCAAAGAATGTGATAAGACCCTGGTCGTATTCGTTACCAAGTTCGCCAAGGAGGTATGCCTTCTTAGCATTGAACTTATCTACTGCAAAGTTTGCAAGAACTGAGCCCTGGAAGGGATCGAGGAAGCAGATTCTGAAGTAGTGGCTGTTGCCTGCTGTAACGTTGGGGTTTGTGCAAGTTACGCCGATAGCAGCAAGACCTGCCTGTTCAAAGAACTGGCTGCCTGCCATGGAAACGCCTGAACCGTAAGAACCGAGAACGATGGATACGTCAGCGTCAACGAGAGCGGATGCTGCAGAAGGAGCCTTGTCTGTTGAAGAGCCGTTGTCTGCAAGAACAAGTTCTACCTTGTATTCTTCGCCGCCGATTGTAACTGTGGGAGTTTCGGTGTTAGCATACTGCATACCGAGGATTTCTTTCTTTCCGCCAGAAGCAGAGTCGCCTGTGGAAGGTTCAAATACACCGATTTTGATAACCTTTTCACCATTGTTTTCTGCGCCGGGAGTGTCGTTTGTACAAGCAACGAGTGCAACGCACATAAGAGCTGCAAGTACGAGTGATAAGAACTTTTTCATAATTCTTTCCTCCAAAGTTATTTTTTTGAGTTGGTTATAAGTAATAAAACCTACTGATAACTGATAAAAATTTTACCACACATTACCTCATTTGTCAAGTAAATATTAAATATATAGAAGTGAAACATTTTGGCAGAATATTCCGTCTAATTACATATAAATTATTGTGGAATAATTTATACGCAGTTTGTTGACGCAAAGGTGCTTGTATGATAAAATATAAATACAAGATAATGAGAGGGAGGTTTTTATATGAAAAAAAGAGTTTTTCTGTTAATGTTTTGTCTGCTTGTTCTGTGTGTTTTCGGGTGTCAGCAGGACAAAATTGTGGGCGAAAACGAGTTTTATCTCAAAAACGGACTGTATGATATCGGCGAATTTTCGCAGATAAAGTATAAGCCTTTTTATGACGAGCCTTGCTATGAGTTTAAACCTTCCGATAATTACGGACCTTTAGTCTCATTTGCGGGAAATAAAATAGAGTATTCTCTTGCCGAAAGTGACAGCCTTGGTTTCCCGTATGAAACAAGCACAACGCTTTACGGACTTTGCACGCTTGACGGGAAAGTGGTTGTAGAACCTGTTTATTCCTATATTTCAAAAATTACGACAGACGATGGCTTTGAATATTTTGTATTGCAAAAGCAAAAACCCATAAAGTATCTGCAAAACGGTGAGATTGACTATGAAAATTCCTTTATGATGATGGCACCTCCATCGCAGATTATAGCCCATGACGGCTCGTGGATAATAACTGCCGAGCAAGGAAAATCCACACATTTAAGTGCCGCCTCGGAGGGTATGCTGATTTTCAATGTTTACACGGACGATAAAACAAATTTCAAATTTTACGATTATGACGGAAATTTTCTCTTTGAAACAAACGGATACGACTATATAGAAGGCTACTCGAACGGTCTTGCAAAGGCACATATTTATTCAAAGTATGCTGATAATGGAGATGTTGTGACACCCGAACAGGTTTTTTATCTTGATAAAAAGGGAAATGTGGCAATAGACGGATTTGTTTCGGGCACAAACTTTTCAAAAGACGGTGTTGCGGGAGTCAATACACAGGATGGATATTATGCTTTCATAAACACAAAAGGCGAGTTTATAAATGATGAAAAATATGACACTTTGTATATAATAGACCAAAATAATGAGAATTTGCACTTTTACGGCATGGGCTATCAAGACAAAAGGGTTATAAAATATGTATTCGACTCAAAGGGCAATATGGTAAAGAGCATAGACAACGTTGAGTATGTAAATATCTATGGCAACGATGTTGAGGACGGTCTTTATTCTTATTATGAAAATGGCACAGATAAGTGGTTCAGATTAAAGGATGACACGCCCTTTGTAAGCGACGCAACAGGCACATCGCCTTATGGCACTATTGCATCGATGGACGGCAAAGATATGCTCTTTGTTTCAAAGGAGACAGGGTATAAAACATATGATCCGAAAGGCAAAACCTTTGTTTTTGGTCTTGACGGAAAAACCCTTGCTGCACTTGATAATTTCAGGTACAGTATAGACTATCTTGCAGACAAAAATCTTGTCATTTATAAGAGCGAAATTACTCCTGAACCAAATCAAGACGGAACACTTTCGCAGATTATTGACAGAGTTGTAATATACGACCTTGAAAAAGGAGAGGAAAAACACTCGTTTGACGAGGCTGTTTCGGCAAGATTTCTCGATAAGAACAAGAGATTTTTGCTCGTGACACGGTATTATGAGATTGATACAAGGTCAACAGAGTACATATATGATATGGTGAAAAATGAAATTTTCGAGGATAATGTTTCCGCCTCGCAGTATTGTGAAGTAAACGGCAAAGGATATCTTAGTGTTTGCACTGATAATTATGTCATGGTTTACGACGAAAATTTAAATGTAATTCTTAAAAAATTCAACGATAAAAACGCATAAAACACGAAAGGACGGTTTTGGTTATGAAAAAGAGAATTTTTGCAATTATTATGACAGCGGTTTTGGTTTTGACGGTGTTCGGATGTACCCCAAAACAAAACAATGAATCATCGGGATTTGTGTTCACAAAAGAAAATTATCCCAAAATGGGCGGAAGCCTTGCAAATCTGCCGCTTGGTGAGGCTGTAACGGCAACCGTTCTTGGAATTGAAAGAAGTGAGGCTTCGTCAATGATACGCTTTGAAGGCTCGACCACAGATAACTATGAATGGCTTGTTGACGGAACTTTTGATATAATTCTGGCATACGAGCCGTCGCAGGAGGCTTTGGATTATGCAAAAGCAAAGGGAAAAGAACTTGAAATGACACCAATTGGTTCTGATGCACTCGTGTTTATAGCAAGCCTTGAAAATGAGCTGGAATCCCTTACAACAGAGCAGATAAAATCAATATATAAGGGTGAAATTACAAACTGGAAAGATGTTGGCGGAAAGGATATGCCACTTATTGCGTATCAAAGAAATAAAGATAGCGGAAGCCAGACGCTTTTTGATAAACTTGTAAACCTTGGCGATGAGCTTATGGAAGCTCCCAAAGACAGAAAAATCGATTCAATGATAGGACTTCTTGAGGCGGTTGCCGATTATGACAATTCCGAGGGAGCACTTGGATATACGGTTTACTATTACCTGACAAATATGGAAAAGGAAAAGCTTTCCACAAGTAAGATTTTGTCTGTAGACGGAGTTGTACCGAGCAATGACACGATAGCAAAAGGCGAATATCCGTTTGTCAATGATTTTTATGTTGTAATTTGTAAAGATGCAAAAGAAGATTCTCCCGAGAGAATACTTTATAACTGGATAAAGTCAGAACAGGGATTAGAACTTGTTGAGAGGGAAAATTATCCTGTTAAAAGATAAATTGTTTTTGTGCCGACGAATTTAAAATCGTAGGCACTTTTTTGTTTT
>JAZSLO010000021.1:0-2292 GCA_045535415.1 Eubacteriales bacterium | reverse complement strand
GTTGAGAGGGAAATAAGAACACAGCTTTTTGATACTGCAAGCGAGGGCGCAATAAAGAATTTCGCAGGAAATTTAAGACCTCTTCTTATGCAAAGCCCTATAAAATCAAAGGTTACACTCGGTCTTGACCCCGCATACAGAACAGGCTGTAAAATCGCAGTTGTTGACGGAACAGGCAAGGTTCTTGCAACAGGCGTTATTTACCCGACACCTCCTCACAATAAAATCGACGAGGCAAAGGGCATTTTAAAGAAACTTATTGATAAATATAAGGTTGAAGTAATTTCAATCGGTAACGGTACGGCATCAAGAGAATCCGAAGATTTTGTATCGGAACTTCTCGGCGAAATTGATGCAAAAGTAAGCTATGCCGTAGTAAATGAGGCAGGCGCATCGGTTTATTCGGCATCCCCTTTGGGCGCAAAGGAATTTCCCGATTTTGATGTTTCACTTCGCTCGGCGGTGTCTATTGCAAGAAGACTTCAGGACCCGCTTTCAGAACTTGTAAAGATTGACCCAAAATCAATCGGTGTCGGACAGTATCAGCACGATATGCCGCCAAAGCGTCTTGAAGAAACTTTGACGGGTGTTGTTGAGGACTGTGTTAACAGTGTCGGTGTTGATGTAAATACCGCATCCGTGTCGCTTTTGTCGTATGTTTCGGGTATCGGCCCTGCACTTGCGAAAAACATTGTTGACTACCGCGACGAAAACGGTGTATTTACACAGAGAAACCAGCTTTTGAAGGTTTCAAAGCTCGGCAAAAAGGCATTTGAGCAGTGTGCAGGTTTCCTTCGTATTCCCGAAAGTAAGAATGTTCTTGATAATACGGGCGTACATCCTGAAAGCTATGATGCGGCAAAGACGCTTATTGATGTTCTCGGATATGATAAAGACAGCATCAAAAAGCAGGAGGATATGAGCGATATTCTCACAAGACTTGAAGATTTTGGAAGTGCAAATGCGGCAGATAAATGCGGCGTGGGTGTTCCTACAATCAAGGATATTGCAAAGGAACTCTCAAAACCCGGACGTGACATAAGAGATGAACTTCCAAAGCCTATAATGAAGTGTGCGGCAATGCACCTTGAAGATTTAGTGCCCGGAACAGAGCTTATGGGAACTGTAAGAAATGTTATTGACTTTGGCGCATTTGTTGATATTGGCGTTCATCAGGACGGACTTGTGCATATTTCAAGAATCTGCGATAAGTTTATAAAGCATCCGTCTGAAGTATTGACTGTCGGACAGATTGTAAAGGTAAAAGTTCTTGAGGTTGACAAGGTTAAAAAGAGAATTTCGCTTACAATGAGATTCTGATTTGTATCCGAAAGGAGAAAAGTGTATTGAACGTATATGATTTTGACAAAACCATATTTAAGGGCGACAGTACGGAAAAATTCTATTTTTTCTGCCTCAAAAGATGCCCGAAAATGTTAAAGCATATCCCTGCCACTTTTATAAATTTTATAAAATATGCCTTTGGAAAAATAACCAAAACTCAGTTTAAAGAGGTTATGTACAGATTTCTCTTGGAAGTTCCGAATGTTGACGCTTTTGTAAAGGAATTCTGGGAAAAGAACAAGAGTAACATTTATGAATGGTATCTTGAAACAAGAAGGGAAGACGATGTTGTAATTTCGGCATCCCCCGAATTTCTTCTTGAAGGTATTTGCAGAAATCTTGGCATTGGTACTCTTATGGCATCAAGGGTTGATAAGAATACGGGAAAATATGACGGTGAGAACTGTCACGGAAAAGAAAAGGTTGAGAGATTCAGGGAAAGATTCGGCGATGCAAAAATTCATTCGTTTTATTCGGATTCTCTGTCGGATACACCGCTTGCCGAGATTGCACAGGATGCGCATATTGTAACTCACGACGGGCATCTTATCCCGTGGGAAACTTTCAAGCCCACACTCTGGGGTAAAATCAAAAAGGCGGTTCTGACAAGTGAATTTGTAATGTTTGCACTTATCGGCTGTGTGAATGTTGCAGATGCGGTATTGCTTGAATATCTCATGTCACTTGCACTTGGTACAAAAGTCGGATTTATAGTCGGTTATATTATGAGTATATCTGTGTCGTTTGTGCTTAACAGTAAGTTTAATTTCAGGACAAGCCTTTCAATTGACAAGTATCTGAAATTCTTGATATCTTACATACCAAACTTCCTCTTGCAGAATGTGTTTGTTGCGTTTATGCATAATACAACGAGCCTTCACGATGCGGTGATATTCTTAATTTCCGCACTTGTGGCAGTGCCAGTAACATATCTTCTAAGTCGGAGGC
>JAZSLO010000033.1:0-7423 GCA_045535415.1 Eubacteriales bacterium | reverse complement strand
ACATAGCTTCTTCCTGAAAGCGGGTCTCTTATTGCGCCGCCGATACAAGTTGCAGCACCACCAAAAGGTTCGATTTCTGTCGGATGGTTATGAGTTTCATTCTTAAAGAGCAAGAGCCAATCCTGCTCTTCACCCTCAACATTAACCTTAATCTTTACTGTACAAGCATTGATTTCTTCAGACTCATCAAGTTTTGACAAAAGTCCCTTTGCCTTTAAATACTTTGCGGCAAGAGTACCTATATCCATAAGGTTCTGAGGCTTTGTTCTGCCAAGTTCATTTCTTGCTGCAACATATCTGTCATAAGCCTTTTGAAGAATTTCATCTTCAAACTTTACAGAATCAATAGTTGTCAAGAATGTGGTATGACGGCAATGGTCAGACCAGTATGTATCAATCATTCTGATTTCAGTGATTGTCGGATCTCTGTCTTCGCTTATAAAATAGTTCTGACAGAATTTTATATCGTCAAGGTCCATTGCAAGACCAAACTTTGCAACAAAGTCGGAAAGTTCTTTTTCGGAAAGCTTTGTAAAGCCTGTCAAAGTTTCAACGCTTGTAGGAACATCATATTCTGTTACAAGTGTCTTATGAGTATCAAGAGTCGCCTCTCTACTTTCAACGGGGTTTATAACATACTTTTTGATGTCTGCTATTTCCTTATCTGAAAGGTTGCCTTTGAGAAGATAAACCTTTGCAGTTTTAACAAGAGGTCTGTCACCCTGAGAAATAATCTGTATACACTGAGATGCAGAGTCTGCTCTCTGGTCAAACTGTCCGGGCAAAAATTCAACTGCAAATACAACATCAGCACCGTTTGTATCAAGTTCTTTTGATGTATTATCAAGCTGAGGTTCTGAAAATACAGTATTTATACAGTTTTCAAAAAGGTTTTCCTCTATATTTTCAACATCATATCTGTTGATAACTCGAACACTTTCAATTCCTTTAATTCCAAGGAAATTTTTAACATCGGAAAGAAGTGCCGACGCTTCGTGAGCAAACTCGCTCTTTTTTTCAACATAAATTCTATATACCATTAGTTTTCACCTTCCAATGCCATAAGTGCTTTTTTACCGATATCGTGTCTGTAATATGCGTTTTCAAAAGTTACATTAGGTATTTCCTTATATGCTTTATCAATCGCACACTTTAAATCTTTATCAACTGCTACAACGCCGAGAACTCTGCCGCCGCCTGTACAAACTTTGCCGTCAATTTCCTTTGCGCCTGCAACATAAACTTTCGCATCGATATTCTCATTTATCTTGATTTCAAAGCCTGTTTCGTATTTTCCGGGATAGCCGTTTGATGCCATTACAACACAGCATGCGGCACCGTCAGAGAATTTAATATCAGCTTTATCAAGAGTTTCATCTGAAACATGCATCATTATATCAAGAAGGTCTGTTTCAAGAAGAGGAAGCACAACCTGAGTTTCAGGGTCACCGAATCTACAGTTATATTCAATAACCTTAGGTCCGTTCTTTGTGAGCATAAGTCCAAAGTAAAGGCAACCCTTAAAGAGTCTTCCCTCTTTTTCCATTGCTCTTATTGTAGGAACAAAAATTGTTTCCATACATTCCTTGGCAATATCCTCTGTATAATAAGGATTGGGAGCAATTGTTCCCATACCGCCTGTATTAAGTCCCTCGTCATTATCAAGAGCACGCTTGTGGTCCATAGAAGAAACCATGGGAACCACAACTTTTCCGTCAGTAAATGAAAGAACAGAAACTTCAGGGCCTTCAAGGAATTCTTCGATAACAACATTATTTCCGCTGTCGCCGAATATTTTATCTTCCATCATTGATTTAACAGCTGCTTTTGCCTCATCACGGGTCATTGCAATAATAACGCCTTTTCCAAGTGCAAGGCCGTCTGCCTTTACAACTGTCGGGATAGGTGCTGTTTCAAGATATTCGAGTGCTTTATCAAGGTCAGAGAAAACCTCAAATGCCGCTGTCGGAATGTTATACTTTTTCATAAGATTCTTTGAAAAAGCCTTACTTCCTTCGATGATAGCCGCATTCTTTCTCGGGCCAAAGCACTTGATTCCAATGTTTTCAAGCGCATCAACTGCTCCAAGAACAAGTGGATCATCAGGTGCTACAATTGCAAAATCAATATTATTTTCCTTTGCAAAATTGCATATTCCATCTATATCTTTTGCACCGATATTAACGCAGGTTGCATCATTCTTCATACCTGCGTTTCCGGGAAGTGCAAAAATTTCCGAAACATTCTTATTTTCTTTGATTTTTTTGATAATAGCGTGTTCACGACCGCCGCCGCCAACTACTAAAACCTTCATATGTATCTCCTTATTTTTGAGAATATATTTCTTTTGACACCATTTCAACGGCTCTCGGGAGTATAATCCATTCCGCCTTTTCCATAACTTTCTTTTGTAAAGTTTCTGCCGTATCATCTTTTGAAATTGCAACGGGCTTTTGAAGAATAATCTTTCCGCCGTCGGGAATTTCATTTACAAAATGAACTGTCGCACCCGTAACCTTAACACCATATTCAAGTGCCGCTTCGTGAACACGAAGTCCATAAAAACCTTTTCCACAGAATGACGGAATAAGTGACGGATGAACATTTATAATTCTGTTTGCATAAGTTTTTGTGAAATGTTCTGTGAGAATTGTCATAAAACCTGCAAGAACAATCAAATCTATATTATTCTCACGAAGAATTCTTATAAGCTCGTCTTCAAAACAAACCGCATCTTTAAATTCCTTTTTTACAACAACACAAGTATCAATCCCAGCATTTTTTGCCCTTGTAAGAGCAAAAGCATCTTTGTTGCTTGAAACAACAAGAGAAATTCTGCCATGCTTGATTATGCCCTTAACTTGCGCATCAATAAGTGCCTGCAGATTTGTTCCACCACCCGAAACAAATACTGCAATATTGCACATTTTATCCTGCTTTAGCATATTTCAACACCGTTTTCGCTCTTCTGGATATATCCAAGGATATACGGATTTTCTCCCGCAGCCTTGAGTACTTCAAGTGCCTTATCGGCATCATTCTTTGAAACAACAATGCTCATACCAACACCCATATTAAATGTGTTGAACATATCTCTTTCTGCAATATTTCCTGTTTTTGCAATAAGGTCAAAAATCGGAAGAACATCAACTGCTTTTCTTTCTATCTTTGCGCCATATCCATCAGGAAGGCTTCTTGGAATATTTTCATAGAAACCGCCGCCTGTGATATGTGAAATTGACTTAACCTTAACGCTTTCCATAAGAGAAAGAACAGGCTTTACATAAATTCTTGTAGGCTCGATAAGTGCTTCAAGAATACTTCTTCCGCCAAGTTCAGAAACTTTATCGAAAATTGCCTTGTTATTTTCAACATCAAATACTTTTCTTACAAGCGAGAAGCCATTTGAGTGAACACCGCTTGATCTGAGAGCGATAATTACATCACCCTCACATATTGTTGTCTTATCAAGAATCTTACTCTTATCAACAACACCAACCGCAAAACCTGCAAGGTCGTATTCGTCTTCGGGATAGAAACCTGGCATTTCAGCAGTTTCACCGCCAATAAGTGCCGCACCTGACTGAACACATCCGTTTGCAACACCAGATACAATCTGTGCTACCTTTTCAGGATAGTTCTTACTTACAGCGATGTAGTCAAGGAAGAAAAGCGGTTTTGCTCCGCAACAAATTACATCATTTACGCACATTGCAACGCAGTCAATACCAACTGTATCGTGCTTATCCGCAAGGAAAGCCATTTTCAGTTTTGTACCTACTCCGTCAGTTCCGCTGACAAGAACGGGATTCTGAATACCTGTGAGGTCAAGTTCAAAAAGACCGCCAAAACCTCCGATATCGCTCATTGCACCCTTTGTCATAGTTGTGGCAATGTGCTTTTTCATAAGCTCAACTGCCTTATAGCCGGCTGTTATGTCAACGCCTGCCTGCTTGTAACTTTCGCTAAAACTGCTTTTCATATCTTAATTCTCCTTTTCGGATATTTTTCTTTCGTATTTGTCAAAATAAGTTGTTTCAGGGACATCTGTCGGGTATTTGCCGTCAAAACAAGCTGTACAGAATCCCGTGCATTTTGAATCCTTGGCAATCTGAACTGTGTTTTCAAGACTGAGGTATCCTAGACTGTCAACACCTATAATCTTTTCAATTTCATCAATTGAATACTTACATGCAATAAGCTTGTCCTTTGAATCAATATCTGTACCATAGTAGCATGGATTGATAAATGGCGGTGCGGAAACTCTCATATGAACCTCAGTTGCACCTGCATCTCTCAAAAGTTTTACTATTCTTGCACTTGTTGTTCCTCTTACTATCGAGTCATCAATAAGAACAACTCTCTTTCCTTTTACAGTGCTGATAACGGGATTGAGCTTTATTCTAACAAGGTTTTCTCTTGATTTCTGGCCGGGAGCTATGAATGTTCTTCCAATGTATTTATTTTTAATAAATCCAAGTCCGTAAGGTATACCTGACTCTCTTGAATATCCTATTGCCGCATCAAGACCGGAATCAGGAACACCAATTACAATATCAGCATCAACCGGATGCTCTTTTGCAAGAAACTCACCAGCTCTGACTCTTGCTGAGTGTACCGAAAATCCTTCAACCTCTGAATCAGGTCTTGCAAAGTAAATATATTCAAATACACAGAATGACTGTTTTTTACCGCAGTGGTCTTTTATAGAACGAACACCGTCTTTATCAAATACAACGATTTCACCGGGCTCAATATCTCTTTCAAAGCTAGCTCCCATTGAATCAAGCGCACATGTTTCCGAAGCAATAACATACGTTCCGTCTTCACACTTACCATAGCATAAAGGTCTGAAACCATTTTCATCTCTTACCGCAATTAGTTTTGAAGGTGACATTACAACAAGTGAATACGCTCCTTTAAGCCTATTCATTGCCTGATTTACTGCCTGCTCAATTGATGGCGCTGTAAGTCTTTCTTTTGTAATTATGTATGAAATAACTTCTGTATCGCTTGAAGAATGGAAAATCGAACCGCACATTTCAAGTTCGCGTCTAAGTTCTGTTGAATTTACAAGTGAGCCGTTATGTGCAAGAGCCATTCTGCCTTTGATATGGTTTACAACCATGGGCTGAGAATTGCTCTTAGATTTTTCCCTTTGAGTTCCGTATCTAACATGACCAAGTGCCATATTCCCATCGCCGAGTTCTTCAAGGGCTCTATGTGTAAATACATCTCCCACAAGACCTTTGTCTTTGTGAGTGCTGAACACACCATCATCATTTACAACAATACCGCAACTTTCCTGTCCTCTGTGCTGAAGTGCATAAAGACCATAATAAACAGGTGTTGCAACATCACACTTTGAGGGAGAAAATACTCCGACAACTCCACATTCTTCTCTGATTTCTGCAGCCATACACGTGCCTCCGCTAAATATTTTAAATTATATATTATACTTTTCTTCGATTTCTTTGTTTTTAGAAAGAACATCATCCGATGCCGACTTTCTCATTGCATCAAGTTTATACGCAAGACTCTTATCTTCAACCGACAAAATCTGTGCACAAAGCAAAGCGGCATTGACAGCCCCATCAATTGCAACAGTTGCAACAGGAATACCAGAGGGCATCTGTACTGTTGAAAGAAGGGCATCAACGCCGTCAAGTTTCTGACTTGATACAGGAATTCCTATAACAGGCAAAGTCGTATTTGCCGCAATAGCTCCTGCAAGATGAGCTGCCATACCTGCAGCCGCAATTATAGCACCAAACCCTTTGTTTCTTGCGTTAAGAGAAAAATCTCTTGCTTCAACCGGTGTTCTGTGCGCTGAATATACATGAACTTCATATGGAATTTCAAGTTCACGAAGTTTATTTATAGCTTTTTCAACAACGGGCATATCACTTACACTACCCATAACAATACCGATTTTTTTCATATTTTACCTCCAAAATGACGCCGTTTAAAATAAAAAAACGCAGTTCTGCACACAAAACGCACAGAACTGCCCAGACGGTCGACATATTCGTTTTTGCTCCCATATGGTAACCCAAAAAATCCGTCAGTTACAAAAACGTTTAAACGCAAAATTATAATATCACAAATTGCCCTCAATGTCAAGCAAATAGGCACTCTAAAATTTGAATTTTTTGTAACTGTTTGACGCATTTTGCAAAGTGTTATCAATACTCGAAAGATTTAACATTAGGATTTTTGCAAATCTTGTCGCAGACATCAACCATATCGGTTTTAAAGGGGATTTTTGCAAAGCATTCAAGTGTTATTTCGCCCTGAACATTTTTATCGAGTTTTACATTTTGAATTTTAATTTTATATTCATCAAGCATTTTAGTTAAAATCTCAACAGGATTTTCGCATTGATACATTTTCACATTAAGCATATCGGGTGTCGCCTTATTGAACAATGCAGTTCTGTGCAAAAGCCACTGGAAGAAAATAAGAAACAAAGTTCCAAAGAAACCAATTATGTACTGACCTGCACCAAAAGCCATACCGATAGCTGCAGTTGCCCAAAGGCCTGCCGCAGTTGTAAGGCCGTTTATAACCTGGCGTCTTACAAATATTGTACCAGCACCCAAAAAACCTATACCCGTTACAACATTTGATGCAATTCTTGAAGCATCAGCCCTTAAGGCTTCATTTCCTGTCTGAGCCACAAAATTTGCAATATCAAAAAATCCGTATTTTGACACAATTATAAAGAGTGCAGATGCAAAGCACACAACAAGATGAGTTCTTGTTCCCGCTTCTTTAAGTCTATTCTTTCTTTCAATGCCGACAATTGCACCGCAAAAAGCAGCAATAACCACTCTTAGCATACACTCGATTTCAAAATATACGCTGTCAATTGGAAACATAATATCATCTCCTTTAAAAAGCAGATATCTCCGGGCAGAAAAAACTGTCCGGAGAATCATGTTAAATTTTAGATATTCTTATTTGATCAATACATTCCGGGAGCTGGAGCTGCAGGGGCTGCGGGCATAGGCTCGGGCTTATCTGCAACAAGTGCTTCAGTTGTAAGAATCATTGATGCAACGGATGCCGCATTCTGAAGTGCTGATCTTGACACTTTAGTCGGGTCAACAATTCCTGCTTCAACCATTTCAACATACTTGTCGTTATATGCATCATAACCGATTCCTGCTTTGGAATTCTTAATCTTTTCAAGAATAACAGAACCGTCCATTCCGGCATTTGCCGCAATCTGACGAACAGGTGCTTCAAGTGCCTTAAGAACAATATTTACACCTGTCTTTTCATCACCTTCAACAGTTCCAAGAAGTGCCTGAACTGCGCCCATAACATTTACAAATGCAGTTCCGCCGCCGGGAACAATTCCCTCTTCAACAGCAGCTCTTGTAGCGTTGAGTGCGTCTTCAATACGAAGTTTCTTTTC
>JAZSLO010000085.1:0-10776 GCA_045535415.1 Eubacteriales bacterium | reverse complement strand
GGGAAGTATGTAAAGAAGCTCTACATTTTCAATTTCAATGTCGGGGATAATTCCCACTTCGTTATAAGTCTCAAGATTTGAATCAAGCATCTGGTATGATGTGATTGTTATATAGTCGCCGTTTGTAAAGGTGTAAACGCTCTGACCAATTGCTTTTCCGTATGTTTTTGTGCCAATAATTTTTGCAGCTTTCTTGGTTTGAAGAATGTTTGCAAAAAGTTCTGCCGCACTTGCCGAATTTTCATTTACAAGAACAGTCACACTGTTGAAATTTACTTTGTGCGTTGTTGAATAAACGGGTTTTGGTTCATCAAGTGACTTGTCGTTGTAGTAGCAGATAAGGTCGCCATATTCAAGGAAGGTTTCTGCCATTGATATGGCATACTGCAAAACACCGCCTCCGTTGTTTCGAAGGTCTATTGTGAGGTTTTTGATTCCCTGGTTTTCAAGGCTTCTTACATGCTCGTTGAACATAATGTCCATATCAGGCTCAAGAAAACTTAAAATCTGGATGTAAGCCGTATCTTCGTTTACAATAGAAGTCTGAAGTTGCTCCTGAGTCATAGGACCACGGTTTATGTTAAAAACAACTTGCTCACCGTTTCTGTCCATAACAAATTCGCAAACGGGGTTTGTGTTTTTGTATTTTCCTGTTTCGTCTTTTTCGGATGCAAAAATGTAAGGTCTTTGAAGAATTGCCGATACTGCATCAAGCGGAAGCCCTTCAACATTGTATCCTGCAACGCTTATAAATCTGTCGCCTGCCATAAATCCTGCAAGAGATGCGTTTGAATCTTTGAGTACGCTCTTTACAAATGCGCCGTTTTCGTCCTCGGATACCATAAATCCAAAACCTGCCGATGCTTTTTCAACATCAAGAAAGTGAGAGGATGCCTCATGATATGAACTGTACGGGTCCATTGTTGATAAAAGCGTATTTACCATATATTTGAAAAGGTAAGGGTTTTCATTTAAAAGTTTTGTAAGAAAGGCTTCAATCGCCTGTTCCTTTGAAAAATCGTAAAGATGATTGTCAACATATAAATCAAGAATTGTGTAAAAAGCATATGAATAATATTCATCGGGATGTACTGTCACGGGACCTTGTGATGAAGTACTGCTTTCCTGATCTTCTTCAGGGAAAAACGGGGTAAAAGCAAAGGAACTTGTACATAAGAGTGAAATACAAAGTAAAATCGGTATAATCTTTTTTAATAACATTTTGTTCTCCTTTTAGATTTTTGCTGTGAGTATAGGTGTTGCTGTCAGTGTAAAACTTGAAACCTCTGCAACAATTCCGTTAACTTCAATGGAATATTCCGCTTTGACTTTTATTTTTTCTTTGTCTTTTGAAAAACTTATCTTTTTTGTGTCAAGGCAAAGCTGGAGAGGGGACTGGTTTTCGTTATCCGATGCATCTGCATTTGAAAAAAGCGTTTCGGGAAGAGCCACAAAGTTTCTTTTACCTTCTTCAAATAGAAGTTCCGAAAAATCATCGTCCTGACCGCTGAGCGAAAGTTTGCCTTGTGAAACATGCATACATATCGGTGAAAAATCACCGCTGTATTTTATTGTGGCGCAGTCGTTGTCAAACAAATCAACAATTCCAATCGTTGAATATTCAATTTCTTTCACACTGTCCGGCATAGTTGAAATGTCGTAAGGCGCGTCACCGTCTTTTGAAAACTGCTCAAGAGTTTTTTCGGAAAGTGCGAAAGCCTCGGGGTTTGCAAAAAGTTCGTTTTCGGATATTTCATCAAGGGGATTGTAATCCTCTGAAAATACGCCCGAGCCGTATATGTTTGAAAAAACATAGTCGCAGGCAAAAAAATGATGTCCTTTTATTGATATTGTGTATTGATTGGTTGTCTGCTCAAAAAACAATTTCAGTTTTTCACCTTTCCAAACATATAACTTTCAATGTCTATCTTTGTAACACCCTCTATTTCTCTTCCAAGAAAGAGCGATGCACTGTTTTTAAAACCGGGAGTTTCGTCGCTCACATAAAATTCCTGACCGGAAAAATTGCTGTTTGTATTTAAAAGACCGTTTTGGGAAAGGAACTCTTTTGTGCAAAGAGCGCTTTCTTTTCCTGAATCGATGATGTTTACTTTTCCTATATATTTTTCCGCACTTTTTGCAATCTGTTCTTTGATAATAGGGTAGTGCGTGCATCCGAGAATTATGGTGTCGGGCGCAAAATCGCAAAGTTCTGAAATATACTGGTCGCATATCATTTCAGTCACTTTGTTGTCGGGGTTCGTGTATCCGTTTTCAACAAGAGGCACAAACATCGGACAGCTGATTCCCATAACTTTTGCATCGGGCATAAGAGTCTGAATTTCTTTTTCGTATGAGCCGGTCTTGATTGTTGCTGTAGTTGCAAGAACTGCAATTTTTTTGTTTTGCGTTACGCTCACGGCTTTTTTTGCGCTGGGCGAAACAACACCGAGAACGGGGATGTCAAAATTTTCTCTCAGTGAAGAAATTGCAATTGAACTTACCGTTCCGCAGGCAACAAGCACAATTTTGACGCCCTTTGACGAGAGAAAATTCATATCGTCAAGCGCATATTTTGTAATTGTTTGCCTTGAGCGAGTTCCATAAGGGACGCGGCCCGTGTCACCAAAATATATAATTTTTTCGCCCGGAAGTATTTTTGAAAGTTCTCTTACGGAAGTAAGTCCGCCAAGTCCCGAGTCAAATACTCCGACAGCTCCAAAGTTTGTGTTATTCATAAGAAACCCGAGTGTTCCTTTCACAAAGAATTTTCATAAAAGTGCAAAGTTTCACTGACACTGCACATTATACCACAAAACATCCCATATGTCAATTATATTATTATATTATTTTATAAATATTTATAATTATATTATTATATAAGTATAATTAATGTCACATATCCGATTAAGCGCAGCAGTGGAAGTAAAAATATTTAAAAATGTAAAAAATCTCTTGCAAATTTGCAAAATTTGTTGTACAATTAAAATGTATATGTGTTTATATTGGGCTCCGTGTCGTTTTTGAAGAAGATTTCGGGGCAGGATTAGTATTGCTTTTAATTTTATTTTTGGAGAATAAAAATGGGAAAAGATATTGGAATAGATCTTGGCACATCAAGCGTGCTTGTGTATGTAAAGGGAAAAGGCGTTGTTCTTGAAGAGCCGAGCGTTGTTGCTGTTGATAAGGAAACGGGAAAAGTTTTGAAGGTCGGCAGAGAAGCGCAGGCACTTCTTGGAAGAGCACCCGGCAATATTCTTGCGGTAAAACCGCTTGAAGATGGTGTTATTTCCCAGTATGATATCACAATGAAGATGATAAGATATTTTTTGAGAAAGGCTGCAGGGACAGGCTTTATAAAACCGAGAGTTATGGTTTGTGTTCCAAGTGGAATTACAGAGGTTGAGGAAAGAGCCGTGTGCGACGCAACACTTGCGGCAGGCGCAAAGAAAACATATCTTATAGAAGAGCCACTGGCTGCGGCAATAGGTGCGGGAATTGACATTTCAAAGCCGAGCGGAAATTTGATAGTGGATATAGGCGGCGGAACTTGCGATGCGGCGGTTGTGTCATATGGTGATATAGTTGTTTCCGAATCAATAAAGATGGCAGGAAATAAGATGGATGACGCAATAATCCGTTTTGTAAGAAGAAAATTCAATGTGCTTATCGGAGAGAGAACGGCAGAGGAAATCAAAAAACAGATAGGCTCTGCGTGTCCTATGGATAAAGAATATATGATGGAAGTCAAGGGCAGATGCCTGTCGGAAGGACTTCCAAAGAAAGTATCTGTTAATTCAACCGAAATAAGAGAAGCAATTGAGCCTTGCGTAAAGGCAATTGTAAACGCGGTGCTTCATGTTATAGAAAGATGTCCGCCTGAACTTGTGGGTGACATAAGTTCATCGGGAATAATCCTTACGGGTGGAGCAAGTCTTCTTTACGGACTTGACAGGATAATAGAGCATGCAACGGGTATAAGAACGTTTATTGCGGAAAATCCTTCAACTTGCGTGGCTATTGGTACAGGAAGGAGCCTTGATAATCTTCAGGTGCTTCCCGAGGGTACTATAAATATTTCAAGACAAAGACAGCAAAGACTTTAAAATATATTTTTAAGGAGAAAAATTAAGATGGAACTTTTAACACAGCTTATCAAGGCATTTGACATTGAAACCACCAAACTCGAACCCTATGGCGGAGGACACATCAACGATACATATCTTGTAACAAAGAACGGCAAGAAAATGATTCTTCAGCGCCTAAACACAAACATTTTCAAGAATCCCGAACACGTTATGAGCAATATCATGGGTATCACCGAGCATATGAGAAAGAAGATTGAAAAGCATGGTGGAGACCCCGCGAGAGAAACAATGACAGTTGTTCCTACAGTAAACGGAAACAGCCATTATATTACAGAAAACGGCGACTGTTACAGAGTATATGAATTTATTGACGATACATTCTGTATAAACAGAGCAGAAACTCCCGAACAGATGACAAGTGCTGCAAAGGTACTCGGCGAATTTTACCATATGCTCAGAGATTATCCCGCGCACACACTTTTTGAAACAATAAAGAATTTCCATAATACAAGAAATTACTATAACAGACTTTGCGGAGCGTATGATAATGATGCAGCAGGCAGAGCAAAGGATGTAAAAGAAGAATTTGAATTTGCAAAGAAGTGCGAAAAATATGTTGACATTATAACAACAGGACTTGAGGAGGGAACAATACCTCTCAGAGTTACACATAATGATACAAAGCTCAATAACATAATGTTTGACAATAACACAAGAGATGCAATATGTGTTATAGACCTTGATACAGTAATGCCCGGTTCAATTCTCTTTGACTTTGGCGATGCTATGAGATTCGGTGCATCAAGCGGTGCAGAAGATGAAAAGGATTTGTCAAAGATATGGTTTGACCTTGAAATGTTTGAAGCGTTCACAAAGGGCTTTGCAATGGCTCTCAAGACAACACTTACAGAAAACGAAGTAAAACTTCTTGCGACAAGCGTTAAGATTTTGACTCTTGAATGCGGAATGAGATTCCTTGAAGACTATCTCAAGGGAGATACATACTTTAAAATTTCGTACAATGACCATAACCTTGTAAGAGCGAGAACACAGTTCAAACTTGTAGCTGACATGGAAGAAAAGACTCAGCAGATGGAAGATATTGTAAGAAAATATTTTGCATAAAGTTTTTTGGCAGAGGACGAACTTTAATAAAGTGCGTCCTCTATTTTGTATTTTAAAAGCAACTTTTGGCGGGGGAGAAAGAAATGAAAAAAATAAGAAAAGTGTGGCTGTTTTCAAAGAGTACGGAAAATATGCCGATATGGAAAAAAATACTTTTTAATGTGTGGAATTTCGGTGTTTTCACGCTAAGTGGCATTGCACTTTCGCTTATGTCTTTGTCCCTTGCTTATTATATGTATTCAAATAATCTTTTTTTAGGATTCCTTGAAAACCCGTATATTTTTCTTTTAAATACAATTCCCGTATTGCTTTTGATGTATATGCTGTACGGCGTGTTTTCCAGAATGTATATTGCCTTTGGAGTAAGCTCATTTATAGTTCTTGGTTTTTCAACGGCAAACACATATCTTTTGAAATTCCGTGATGACCCGTTGATGTTTGCGGATATAATGCACATAAGAGAAGCGGCACAGATGAATAATTCCTATGATATGACACCGTCAAGAAGACTTGTGTTTTGCTGGATTCTGGCAGTTGTAGTGTGTATTTTTCTGTTTTTGTTTTGTGCAAAAAAGACAAGATGGTTTTCGAGAATTCCGCTTGTTGTTTTGCCCGTAGTGATTGCACTTTTGCTTAAAGACACTTATGTTAACACGCAGATTTACGATATAAAGGCGAAGAATGAAAGAAATGAAAGCGTGTGGAGTGCAACAGGTGTTTATGTGTCAAAGGGTTTTGTGTATCCATTTTTGCACAGTATAAAAGATGCCTTTGCACCAATGCCTGAAGGGTATAGCGAAAAGAGAGCAAAAGAACTTTTAAACGAATTTGAAGACCAAAATATTCCCGACGATAAAAAGGTGAATATAATTGGTGTTATGCTTGAGGCGTTTTGCGATTTGAGAACAATCGGTGTTGACGAAAGCGACATTGATGCATCAGTTTATTCTTACTATGACCAGCTTAAAAATATGGGATATTCGGGAAGACTTGTTTCCAATATTTTTGCAGGAGGAACAATAGATACCGAAAGAGCATTTATAACAGGGTATGCAACTCATATAAATTACAGAAAAAATGTAAATTCATACGCAAGGTATCTCTCCTCGCAAGGCTATTATACCGAAGGTAGTCACCCGTCATATGACTGGTTTTATAACAGAAAAAATGTAAATAAATATCTCGGCTTTGAAGAGTATTATTTTATCGAAAATTATTATAATAAGTACTCTGACGGGGTAAGCGTTGACTCAATAGTTTTCCCTGAAATTTTAAAGATGTATAACCAGAATGAAAAGTCAAAAACAGGCGAATATTTTGGTTTTCACGTGACATATCAGGGACACGGCCCGTATGCAGATAACCAGTTTATGTGGACTGACAGATGGCTTTATAATAATGAGAATGTATCTGAAAAATCAAGGTATATTGTCAATAATTATCTTGCATCAATAAAGGATACACAGTATCATATAAAGACACTTGTTGATGAGATAAATAAAGATCAAAAGCCCTGTATTATAGTGCTTTTCGGTGACCATAAACCGTGGCTTGGCGACAGCAACAGTGTGTATAATGAACTTTTAATAAACCTTGATACTTCGACAAAGGACGGATTTTTAAATTACTATTCGACAGATTATTTTATAATTGCAAATGATGCTGCAAAGAAGCTTTTGGGAAATGAATTTAAAGGCAATGGACCGACAATAAGCCCGAATTTTCTTATGAATGAACTTTTCAATCTGTGCGGTTGGGAAGGCAGTTCGTATATGCAGTACTGCGATGAAGTAAGAAAAATTCTGCCTGTTATAAATCCGTACGGATTTTTCACCGAGGGTGAAAATTTTGTAAGTGTTTCGGGTGGATATCTTGATGAAAAGCAGCTGGAAATTTTGAAGAATTTCAGAATAGCGCAGAGCTATATGTCGTCTTTTTGTAAATAAAATAACAACAAAATAGTAAAAAAATATTGCAGAAAAGAATTAAATTGTATACTAAACTAAAGTATATTGTATATTAAGGTGATAAAATGACAGTAGGGGTAGTAGGACTCGGACTTATTGGCGCATCTCTGGCAAAGAGCGCAAAAGCAAAAACAGATTGTTGCGTTCTCGGATTTGATAAAGATGTGTCAGTTGTACAAAAAGCAATAAATGATAAAGCAATAGACGGAGTGTTTGATGCGAAAAAGTGCGACTATATAATAATTGCACTGTATCCTGATGCAACGATAGATTTTGTAAAAAACAACGCTCAAAACTTTTGCGGAAAAACTGTCATTGACTGCTGCGGAACAAAGAAAAAAGTGTGCGAAACTCTATTTTCGATAGCCAAAGAAAATGATTTTACATTTATTGGCGGACACCCCATGGCAGGGATTGAAAAAAGCGGATATGCAAGTTCCACAGATAAACTTTTCGATGGGGCATTTATGATATTTGTACCCGACGAGGATTGTAAAAAGCAAAAAATAAATGATGCAAAAAATCTGTTTTTGTCGCTTGGCTTTAAGGATGTTACAATAACAACAGCACCGGAGCACGACAGAATAATTGCTTACACTTCGCAGCTTGCACATATTGTTTCAAGTGCATATATTAAAAGCCCGTCCGCAATGCAGAATTTCGGATTTTCCGCGGGAAGTTTCCGTGATATGACAAGGGTTGCTCTGCTTAACGAAGCGATGTGGACGCAACTTTTTATGGAAAATAAAGATATTCTTAAAGAAGAAATTAAAATTCTCATAAAAAATCTAAACGATTTTGAAAATGCGCTTGAAGATGCAGATGAAAAGCGAATTTTTGAACTTTTAAAAGACGGAAAGCAAAAGAGAATTTTGGCATGGGAATCCTTTGAGGAGAAAAAGTAAAAATGGAAAATGTAAAGGTAGTAAATATAACCACTTCAAAAAAATATAAAGTGATTATTGGGAAAGGGATTCTTGATAATCTTTGCTCTTACATAGAAAGTGAAGTAGGAAAAAGCCGTGCGATTGTGGTAACGGACTCAAATGTCGATAAGATATATTCCAATAGAGTTTTGAAAAACCTTATAGATGGCGGAATGCAGTGCGAAAAAATCGTAATAGAGGCTGGCGAGCAGTCAAAAAATTCGCAGAATTTTGTAAAGATTCTTGAATTTTTTGCAAAAAATAAACTCACAAGAAGTGATATTGCAATAGCACTCGGCGGCGGTGTTGTGGGGGATATAACAGGATTTGCGGCAGCTTGCTATTTGAGAGGAATTAAGTTTGTTCAGGTTCCCACAACTCTTCTTTCAAGCGTTGATTCGTCTGTCGGCGGAAAGACGGGAATTGACCTTGAGCAAGGTAAGAATCTTGCAGGGGCCTTTCATCAGCCAAGCCTTGTTGTGTGTGATACAGATACTTTTAAAACTCTTCCCGAAGTTGAAGTTTCAAACGGTTTTGCGGAAATTATAAAATATGCAGCACTTTTTGATAAAGAGTTTTTCGATATACTTTATAAAAAGAACTTTGATATTGATGATGTTGTTGAAAAGTGCGTTAAATTTAAAAATGATGTTGTAACACGCGACGAATTTGAAAGCGGTGACAGAAAACTTTTGAACCTTGGTCATACAGCCGCACACGCAATTGAAAAATATTCAGACTATAAAGTTCCTCACGGAAGCGCCGTTGCAATAGGAATGGTAATTGCGGGCTTTATTGCAAATAATATGGGAATTTTTGAAAAGGTGGAACTTTTAAAACTTGTTGAAATTCTCAAAAAATATAATCTTCCCGTAAAATATGATATGGGCTTTGAAGAAATGTATAAACTCAGCCTTTCGGATAAAAAGTGCGAGGGACAAAATATAACTCTTGTTTTGCCCGAAAAAATAGGTGTATGCAGACTTGAAAAAATACCTTCTGAAAAGTTGTGCGACCTTTATAAAGATGCACTTTTTGAAATCCAAAAAAGCGGTATATAAATTTGGTGAAAAATATGAGTAAAATAATAAAAAGCGCACAGAAACTCAAGGGAAATGTTCATATTCTGTCGTCAAAGTCCGATTTGCACAGAACTCTTATTTGTGCAAGTTTGTCGGATGCTCCCTGCAAGGTGTCAGCAGTCGGCGACTGTGACGATATAAAGGCTACGATAGAGTGCCTTGAAAATCTGGGTGCAAAAATTATAAAAGAAAATAATGATTATACGGTAACACCGATAGATTTTGATGCAAAAAGGGAAAATTTAAGTTTCAATTTCCACGAAAGCGGCAGCACCGCAAGATTTTTTGTTCCCGTTGCAAGTGCTCTTTGTCAAAATGCACACTTTTCGGGCGAGGGAAGACTTCCCGAAAGACCTTTTTTGCCATTGACAAAGCAGCTTTCAAGCCACGGAGCAAACTTTTCTGATGAAAAACTCCCGATGAGCGTTATGGGTGGAAATATAAAGAATGGTACATTTAATCTTCCCGGAAATGTCTCAAGTCAGTTTGTATCGGGAATTTTGCTTATGCTTGCACTTTTAGACGGTGAAAGCGAGATTGTCATAGACGGAAATCTTGAATCCAAAGGCTATGTCGATATGACACTTGATACTATGAAAAAATTCGGTATCAATATACAAAAAACTAAAGACGGATATTTTTATAACGGAAAAGATAAGTTCACATCTCCAAAAGTCTGCATATCAGACGGCGACTGGTCGTCAGCGGCATTCTGGCTTTGTGCAGGTGCTTTGGGTGCTGACATTAGAGTATCGGGACTAAACCTTGATTCAAAGCAGGGAGATAAGAGAGTACTCCAGATTCTTTCGGGATTTGGCGCACAAATTGAGCAAAAAGACGGGTATATAAAGGTTTGCAAAACTGAAAATATGAAAGGCTTTTGCTTTGATGCAAGTGATATTCCCGACCTTGTGCCTGTACTTTGCGTTGTGGCAGGTCTTGTAGAGGGTAAAACCGAAATTTCGGGCATTTCAAGATTGAAATTAAAGGAAAGTGACAGGGTAGAAAGCACAAAGAATCTTGTTTTGTCACTTGGTGGAAATATTTGGTCGGATGATAAAAAAATAGTGGTCGAGGGCGTGCAAAAATATAAAGGCGGAAAAGTTAAAACTTATGGCGACCATAGAATAGCAATGAGTGCGGCAGTTGCATCGATAATGTGCGAAAATGATGTTGAAATTGATAATGAAAATTGCGTTTCAAAGTCTTATGACGGATTTTTCTGCGACTTTGAAAGTCTTATATCATAATAAAGGGTGACAAAAATGAATGTATTTGGCGAAAAAATAAAAATAAGCATATTTGGTCAGTCACATTCCGAGGCAATCGGGGTTGTGATTGACGGACTGCCCTCAGGCTTTGAAATTGATGGCGAAAGACTTGAAAAGTTTATGGCAAGACGAAGTGCTGTGGGAAAAGAATATTCAACCCCGAGAAAAGAAAAAGATGAGGTTAAATTTATTTCGGGAATAGTTGATGGAAAAACTTGTGGCGCGCCCGTTGCGGCAATAATCGAAAATAAGGATGTTCAGTCGCAGACATATTCAGGATTTGTAAACTGCCCGAGACCCTCGCATGTAGACTATCC